>JBMFMV010000003.1:0-82692 GCA_049970495.1 bacterium | reverse complement strand
ACTCCCCTGGATTCCTTACCTCCCCTAGTACCTTTACACTCTCTCTCATTACCGGTACGTATATTACATCCCCTGCTAATAGCTTTATGTCTTCTTCCTCTTTTTCCCCTTTTACTAGTACCTTGTATAGGTCTAGTTCTCTTATTATCTTGTTATCCCTTATTAGTTGTATCTTCCTTGTGCTTGCCTGGGGTAGTATACCCCCTGCTTTCGCTATTAGTTCTGATACCTTTACCCCTTCTTGTACTTCATTTGGCTGTAATTGTTCTTTCTGGCTTACTATCGTGAATGATCCTGGGTTCCTTACCTGCCCTAGTACGTATATCCTGTCTACTTTTACTGGTATTGTTATTGTGTCCCCTTTGCTTACTGTTATGTTTGCCTTTTCATTGTTTGCTATTAATAGTTCGTATAGGTTTATATCTTGTATCTCTTTCTTTGATTCTTTTATCCTCTCTAATGTTGCCCCTACTAGGCTTGCTTTAGGTGTTATGCCTCCTGCCATCTCTATTACATCTTTTAGCTTGTCCCCATTTACTATTTCATACTCCCCTGGATTCCTTACCTCCCCTAGTACCTTTACACTCTCTCTCATTACCGGTACGTATATTACATCCCCTGCTTCGAGGTAAGGATTTTGAGAAATATCTCCTTTTTTATAAAATTTATACAGATCAACATTTATAATTTTCTTTTTATTATCCTTTACCCTTGTTATCTGGATATGTCTGTATGAACCATTAGGTAATATTCCTCCTGCCAGATTAATAACTTCTTGAAGTCTAGTTAGTGCTTTAACTGTAACTGTTCCAGGAGAAACTATTGCACCTGTCACAAAAACCTTAAATGTCCTAGGTGCTAAAAGAGATAGAGAAATCTGGACATTTTTGTAATATTTAGGAATTAATTCTTCTAATTTTTTCTTTAAAGATTTTATAGAGACACCAGAGCAATACACAGAACCAACTTCAGGAACGACAATATTCCCATCTGCTGTTATTACTAGCTCATAAGAAAAATTTATCACCTTGCCCTTTATAGAAAGGAGTAATTTGTCTCCAGGACCAAGGACATAATTATCTGTTATTGGTTCTTCTAGAGCATCAATCTGAAGAGAAGTTATATTGGAAGGATTTAAACCCTGAGAATTCACAGTAAAAACAAGAAAACTTAACAAAAATAAAGTAAAAAGAATCAAAAGCCTAACCCTCATGTTATTTTGCACTCTCCTTAAAAACCTTCAGATTTTTAATATCTAAAATTTATCCAGTATATTTCCTTCTTACCTCAAATAGTTCTGCCCTAAAATCAGCCTTCTTTAAAGGATTAACAACATTATCAATAAGTTTATTTATGAGAGGACTTATATCGTCAGTGGTCAAACTAGAAGCGTTCTTCCCAATACTATTTAAAGAAGACTGTAAGATATTATCTGTTCTATCTCCTAGATACTTCTGACAAACCACCTTTAAGTCTGATAAAATCTGAGCAGGGTCTACTTTCTTAGATTCTTTTCTTCCAAAAAGGGGCACAGGTATCCCTCCTTTCTCCCAATTTAAGAACCCCTATATATGAAGTACAATATAGCAGCTATAACTACGACCCACAACCACCAATTTTTACTAAAGCCTGTCTTTCCTCCCTCTCGATGATAAGCCTTCTTAAGCTCATCTACTGCTAGATCTATCCTACCTGTTAGACGATAAAGGTGTGCAAGATTAGACCTAGCACTAGAAAAGTTTGGATCTATCTCAAGAGCTTTTTTATACCAGATTAGGGCTTCCTCATATTTTCCAGCTTCAGTACACAGATTTCCTATATTGCTATAGGGAGGAGCAAACTTCGGATTTATCTCTATTGCTCTTAAGAAACACTCTTTAGCCCTGTTTAATTTACCATCATTAACAAATGCCACTCCAAGTTTATTTATAGCATAATAATCTTCAGGGTGACCAATAATATACTGCTCTAATATTTTTATAGCTTCTAGAATTTCTCCCTTATACAATTTCTCCTCAGCTAGCTTTACCTCAGTAGCTCTTTCCTCCATCCCTATTCATTCCTAACTTTTAGTTTTAAAAATTTGCGTTTTCCTACTTGTAAAATGATGTCAGGTTTCAACTTAATCTTAATATCAGGATCTTCAACTATAGAACCATCTAATTTAACACCTCTCTGTCTTATAAGTCTCCTAGCTTCACTCTTTGAGGATGTTAGTCCTGTACTAAACAGAATATCTACTAACGGTATCTCTGAAGTAAAGTAGGACAGATCTAAGTAGAATTCAGGAATCTCTTTCGGCAGTTCTTTCTGAGAAAATACACGATTAAATTCTTCTCTACATTCTATAGCCGTTTCTCTACTATAAAATGTAGAGACAATCTCCATAGCCAAGATCTCCTTGACTATCTTAGGATTAAGACCCTCCTGCATCTCTTTTTCCCACCGCTTTATATACATATCCGAAAAATCAGTAAGTAAAATAAGATATTTGATAATAAGATGATCTGGGATAGACATAAGTTTTCCATACATATCCTGAGGTGGATCTTCAAGAGCTATATAATTTCCGTAACTCTTACTCATTTTCATTACGCCATCTATACCCTCTATCAAGGGCCAAGTGAATACTATCTGAGGTCTTTGCCCATATTCAGGTTGTATCTCTCTACCGACTAAAAGATTAAATGTCTGATCTGTTCCTCCTGTCTCTATATCAGCATTTATAGCAACAGAATCGTAAGCCTGGAAGAGGGGATATAGAAATTCATGAATACTAATAGGACGATTTTCGGTAAATCTCTTATGGAAATCATCACGCTCCAACATCCTAGCAACTGTATAGAGACTGGTAAGTCTTATAATATCGATAGAAGAAAGTCTACCAAGCCACTCACTATTAAATCTTAATTCTGTCTTTTCTCTATCTAAAACTTTAAAAACCTGCTTGGCATAAGTTTCTGCATTAGCTCTGACCTCTTCTTCAGACAGAGGTTTCCTAGTTTCTGAACGTCCTGAAGGGTCTCCTATTCGAGCAGTAAAATCACCTATAACAAAGACTATCGTGTGGCCAAACTCCTGAAATTCTTTAAGCTTCCTTAACCCCACATAGTGTCCTAAATGTAAATCTGGAGCTGTAGGATCAACCCCTAACTTTACTCTAAGAGGTTTCTTTAGCCTCTCAGATTCCTCTAACCTCTCCCTCAGTTCTTCAACAGATATAACCTGTACTGCATTTCTCAATAATTTTCTCAGTACATCTTCACACATTTAACTCTTTTAACACTCCCGTAACCATATATACCACTCTTTCGCCCACGTTAGTAGCATGATCTGCTACCCTCTCTAAAAATCTGGCAACAAAGATGAGGTACAGGGCTCTAACTACTGCCTTTGGATCCTCCATCATATAAGTCAAAAGCTCTCTAAAAACCTGATTATATAAAGCATCAACCAAGTCGTCTCTCTCGCACATCTTTCTAGCCAGCTCAATATCCTCGTTTACAAATGACTTTAATGCATCATCTAGCATAGATAATGAAAGTTCACACATTCTAGGAATATCTATATAGGGCTTTAAGGGTGGTTGATTTGCCAAGATCTTAGCTATCTTCGCTATATCTACTGCATGATCTGCTATACGTTCCAAATCGGTTATAGTCTTTAAGATTGTTCCTATAATCCTTAGGTCTCTAGCCATTGGCTGCTGTCTTGCTATAAGTTCCATGCACTTCATTTCTATATCTAGGTCCATTTTATCTATTACATCATCCCCAACAATCACGTCATCTGCAAGGCTTGTATCTCTATTTATAAGTGCCTTGATAGACTTATCTACAGCCTCTCTAGCTAAAGTTCCCATTCTTAGAAGATCTGCTCTTAATGCCTTTAACTCATCATCAAATATGTGCCTAGGATTTACCATAATAACTTTCTCCTCTAACCATATCTACCTGTTATATATCCCTCTGTCCTAGGATCTTTTGGTATTGTAAATATCTCTGAAGTATTTCCATATTCTATAAGCATACCAGTCCTATTCTCATCTGTCAAGAAAAATGCAGTAAAATCGGAAACCCTTGCTGCCTGCTGCATATTGTGCGTTACTATTACTATAGTATATTCTTCTTTTAGCTCTCTCATAAGGTCTTCTATACGAAGGGTTGCAATAGGGTCAAGTGCGGAGGCAGGCTCATCCATTAAAATAACCTCTGGTTGAACCGCAAGCACTCTAGCTATACATAGTCTCTGCTGTTGACCGCCAGAAAGTTCCAATGCGGATTTATGAAGCTTATTCTTTACCTCATCCCAAAGAGCTGCCCTCCTCAAACTTAGTTCAACTATCTCTTCTATCTGTTCTCTACTCTTTACACCCTGTATACGGAGGCCAAAGGCGACGTTTTCAAAAATAGACTTCGGAAATGGATTCGGTCTTTGAAAAACCATTCCGACTCTTCTTCTTAAAGATACGACATCAATATCAGGACTATAAATATTCTTTCCATCTAACAAAACTTCTCCTTCAGTCTTCACATTTGGTAGTAACTCGTTCATTCTATTTAACGCCCTTAAAAATGTAGACTTTCCACAGCCAGAAGGTCCTATAATGGCGGTAATACTTCTCTCTGGTATATCTAATGTTATGTTCTTCAAAGCCAAAAAGTTTCCATAGTATATATTTAAATTCCTTACTGAAAATTTTATCTTTGTGCTGTTCATCTAAACTAGTCTCCTTTTTCTTATTCTAGATCTTATAAGAATAGCGATGATATTCAGAGAAAAAGTAAGTACCAAAAGGATTAAGGTACTCCCATACTGTATAGGTCTAGTCAGTTCGACATCAAAGGATTGAGTAGTCATTATATAGATATGATAACCAAGGTCCATAAACTGGTCAAAGATTGATGATGGGAGATAGGGGAGATAATAGGCTACCCCTGTAAATAAGAGAGGAGCTACTTCCCCCATCCCTCTACCCACACTCAGTATAGCCCCAGTTAATATACCTGGTAGTGCTTGTGGAAGGACAATTAATCTTATAACCTGCCACTTAGTAGCCCCTAAGGCAAAGCCAGCTTCTCGATAAGAATTAGGAACAGCTCTTAATGCCTCTTCCGTAGATACCACTACTAAGGGTAGAGTAAGCAACCCAACAGTCAAAGCAGCTGATAGGAGCCCAGCTCCTAATCTTAGGAATAACACAAAGAATCCTAATCCAAAAAGTCCAAATACTATTGATGGGATACTAGCAAGATTATTTATGGCTAATCTTATCCATCTAGAAAACCTCTTTCCACTCCCATACTCATTAAGATATACGGCAGTAAAAACTCCGATAGGAGCAACAAATATTAACATTAATAGAGTCCTAAGTAAAGTTCCATATAAAGCTGGGAATATACCACCCTTTGTCATCCCCTCTCTAGGAGGCTGAGAGATAAACTCCCAATTCACTACTTTTATCCCATTACTTACTATATCGAATATTATATAAAAGAGTAATCCTATTACAATAACTACTGTAAGAAAAGTAAAAAAGACATATACCTTTTCTCTAAACCTCATTTCTCACCTCTAAGTCTTTTCTGTGTTCTTTCTAAAAGAGTAGAAGCAATATAGTTTATAACAAAGGTGATAGAGAAAAGTAGTAGTCCTAGTAGAAATAAAACTGCATAATGTGCGCTACCAAAAGCCACTTCCCCCATCTCTGCAGCTATAGTGGCTGGTATAGTCCTTACAGAATCCAAAAAACTCCATGTTATTTGGGCAGCATTTCCTGAAACCATAAGTACGATCATTGTTTCACCTATAGCTCTAGCCAACCCTAATATAACTCCAGCAAAGATTCCACCAGAAGCAGAAGGAAGAACTACCTTGATAGTCGTCTGCCACTTAGTAGCTCCTAGAGCTATACTAGCCTCTCTCAGTTCCCTAGGAACTGTACTCAAGGCATCTTCACATATGGTATAGGTGATAGGAATAACTGCAAAGGCAAGAGCAAAACCGGCTGTTACAGCATTCAGTCGTGAGGTAGCATGGAATATACTCTGTACCCAAGAAGCTATTGTCATAAGGGCAAAAAAACCTAACACCACTGAAGGGATAGCAGAAAAAAGCTCTATTATTGGTTTTATTACCTCTCTTAACTTCCTAGGGGCAAATTCCGCAGTAAAAATTGCTGAACCTAAAGACAGAGGTAGTGCTACTATAAGAGCAACTACTGTGACTTTCAAAGTGCCTACAATAAGAGGAAGAAAAGAATATTTGGGTTCTAGACCAATAGGTTGCCAATCACGAGTTAAGAAAAAAGATCTAAAGTTTGCTTCTTTCTTTATTTCAGGATTAAAAAAGATAGGTAAAGATTCTTTAGTAATAAAAATAAATATTAGTATTACACTTACAATAGCAACGCTAGCCAATAAGGATATTACTATATAGGCTATTCGTTCCCTTAATTCCATACTATAATTTTATCTTACAGAGAAATATTATGACAATGTCTTAACTGCTATTTTCTTTAAGAAATTGTTAAGAAACTTAGTTTCTTCTAACAGATATAGAGAAAGCCTTAGCAGGATTATCTATTAAGATACTGTCGATAATATCTTCACTTATTCCTTCCTTAATAAGTCTTGGTATAAGAGACTCCACAATATAGGTATATGGCCTAATTCTACTCTCTCCACCTCTAGGTTCTCCTACTGTATACCAGCCAGCATCATGAGAGATCAGTAACTGTGATGTAAATCCTCTTTGTATAGTATCCCAAATAAGCCTCACATGAAATTCTATTGGTCTACTTCCTATAGAATCATACTCTATCCAACACCCTTCTTCTGCTAGTCTGAATAGTATCTCTCTATTTTCTATACTATCTGCATGGACAATTATAAGTGCAGTCGGTAAGATGTTATATTCTTTTACAGTCTCAAGTACCTCTAAAGCACAAGTCCCTTCCCCTGTATGGCAGGCTATAGTCAATCCTGTTTCTAGATGGGTAATAGCTGACGCTCTTATAAGTTTTCTGTCTATCTCACTAAGATTAGAAGGGTCAACTCCAGTCTTTATAAAACCAGGCTTTATAGAAGTACCTTCTATTCCCTTTTGCCATTCCTCTATCCATAATCTTGCTAAATCCTCTTCATCTAATTTATATATAAATTTAGGTAAAAACTTATCATTAGCTGCGCCATAATATCCTGTATTAGTTACTATATTGATATCAGATAACTCTGAAAGTGAAAGGAGAATTTCAACATCACGCCCAATATATTTTGGAGTACAATCGAAGAAACTTTCAAAGCCGTAGTCCTTTATAGACTTAAGGAATGGTAACATAACTTTTACAACTTCTTCTCGGTCGTATTTATCTTTAGAGGTCTCTTCTATCCCAGAAAAGTCGCAGATAATATGTTCATGTACTAAAGTCTTTCCTAACAAGTTTTCAGCTATTGGACCTTTTACTGTCATAATCATAAAAGAATCCCCTCCAAACTTATTATACGATTCAGATTATACCATAGTATGGTATAATAGACAAAAACTTTCATAGGATTGGAGGAGACTATGAAGCTTCTAAATTATCAAAACGAAAGAGGAAATTTTATAGGACTATTATTTGAGAATAGGACCTTAAATCTAACTAAAGGTATTCAAATCTTTAGTAGTATATATGAAAACGAAACAAGATGTCCCAGTCTGATAGAAGAGCTGTTAGATATAGAAAACTTATCTTTGTATCTAGAAAAGGTTATAATCTTTATCAAACACCATGACCTCGTCAATACACTAATCGCTGATGTATCTAAGATTCTACCACCAATAATAAGACCATCTAAGATAATAGCTCTTGGAAGAAATTACCTAGAGCACGCAAAAGAAACTGGACATGACGCTCCTAAAGAGCCAATATTCTTTAGTAAGGCAGTATCTTCAATAATAGGACATGAAGACAGAATAATGTATCCTAATTGGCTTACAAGGGTCGATCCTGAAGTAGAATTGGGTGTAATTATCGGTAAAAGAGCTAAGAATATCCCAGAAGAGAATGCTATGGACTGTGTATTAGGTTATACAGTGATAAATGATGTAACTGCTAGAGATATGCAGACAGAAGACCTAAAGGCAGCTAATCCATGGTTTAGGTCAAAGAGTTTTGACACTTTCTGTCCAATAGGACCTTATTTAGTTTTGAAAGAATGCGTTCAAGATCCACATAATTTAGCCATAGAACTCAGAGTAAATGGAATTATCCGCCAGAAAGATAATACTAAAAATCTTATATTTAAAATCCCACAGATAATCTCTTTTATAACAAGGCATATGACACTTGAACCTGGTGATATAATAGCTACTGGAACACCTTCTGGAATTGCTCCAATAAAGCCTGGAGATATAGTTGAAGCAGAGGTAGAGAATATAGGGGTACTAAAGAATATCGTTATAGAAAGTTAAGAATCTTAAAGTGCTCTTACATAAGATCTGGCCTATAGGTTATTGCATTTTTTTTCAAAAAACTGTATAGTTATAAATTGTGTAGGGGGTATATGAAAATTTGTCCCTACACAAAATCTTAAAAGAAAGGGGTTGGGAACTTGAGATGAAAACTCTCGGGGTCCACATAATAATGGAACTCTCCGGATGCCAGGCAGATTTTTTAGACAACATAGAGAAGATAAAGGAGCTTATGATAAAAGCTGCTATTATTGCTAATGCACACATAAAAGAGGCAGTATTCCATAAGTTTAACCCTATAGGGGTAAGTGGTGTGGTAGTGATAGCTGAGTCACATATTTCTATACACACATGGCCAGAATTCGGCTATGCTGCGGTAGATATATATACTTGTGGAGAGAACACAGATCCATGGAAGGCTTGTAATGTAATATCAGAAGGACTAAAGGCTCAATCTGTCTTTATAACACAAGTTGATAGAGGGATTCCGGTGGAGAACAATAGATTCATTCATACTCTACACACTACCGAGGAGGTGAAAGGATATGTCGAGAGCTCATAATTGGCAGTGGTTCTTAGAACTAGTTGTACCAAATGAGTACCATGTTCATGGTATAAAGAGAAGCTTAGTAGTAAGAGAGACACAATATCAGGTAGCGGAAATATTAGAAAGTTATCAATTTGGTAAGATGCTTGTATTAGACGGAGAAAGTCAATCTTCTGAAAGAGACGAATATATATACCATGAAGTGCTAGTACATCCTGCAATGATCCTAGCAAATAATCCTAAAAAGGTTCTACTCCTAGGTGGAGGTGAAGGAGCTACTCTAAGAGAAATCCTTAGGCATCCGGTAGAGAGAGCAGTAATGGTAGATATAGATGAGGAGGTCATTGAGTTATGCAAGGAATATCTTCCTCATCTAGCAGGAGGATCATTTAATGACCCTCGAGCAGAGCTTGTAATTGGGGATGCTAGGGCTTATATAGAAAACTCTAGTGAGAAATTTGACGTTATTATTAGCGATCTTACGGAACCTTTAGAAGAGGGACCTGCGTCTAAGCTCTTTACTAAAGAATTTTATAGTATTATAAGAAACCATCTTAATGAAGGAGGTATATTTGTAACTCAGGCGCTAAGTGTTTCAATTATTAATAATAAAGCCCATACCGCCATCCATAATACCCTAAAACAGGTCTTTCCATTAGTTAGGTCATATCATGCTTATGTTCCAATGTATGATTCAGATTGGGGCTTTGTTATGGCTACTTTAGGGAAGGATCCAGTTGAGCTAAACGAAGAAGAGGTTAATGCTAGACTAGAGAAATTAGGTCTTAGTAACCTAAAGTACTATGATGGTGAAACACATAGAGCTATCTTTAGCCTCCCTAAAGACCTAAGAAATGCAATTGCCAATGAAACCGTTATTATAGAAGACAATAAACCTCTTCTAATAGCAAGGAGAGAAAAATTCTTTGGAGCCCAATAATGTAAGGTTAGTCATATTAGACATAGATGGAGTAGTTATAAAAGGAAAGATTCCAATAACAGGAGCTATAGAAGGGATAAAGTTATTAAAAGAGAGTGGCATTAAGGTAGTTTATCTCACCAATAATTCTACTAGGCCTAGGAAAAGAGCGGTAGAATTATTGAGTAATATAGGAGTGGACATCTCTATATCTGATATATTTACTTCTAGCTACCTTACCGCACTCTATTTAGATAGAGAAGCGGATAAGGATGATAGAATTTTTATTATAGGGGAAGAAGGGATAGTTTGGGAATTAGAAGAGATTGGATTTAGAAATCTCTTCTGGTCAAACTATGAACCTCCTATTGACTATGTTATAGTAGGGATGGATAAGAATTTTAACTTTCAGAAACTTACATATGCTCAACAGGCGATCTTCTCTGGGGCTAAATTTATAGCGACTAATACAGACCCTACATTTCCTACAGAAAGTGGTATAATTCCAGGTGGAGGAAGTATAGTAAAGGCTGTAGAAACCGCATCTAAGAAGAAGCCGATAGTAATTGGCAAACCAGAAATAGTGGGTCTGAAACTTATATTGAATCTGTTTGATATAAAAGATCCAAAAGAGGTACTTCTTATAGGAGACAGAATAGAAACGGATCTAGTAGCAGGAAAGAGATTGGGGTGTAAGACAGGAATAGTATTGAGTGGTATAGCTTCTAAAGAAGAGTTGAATAGTCTTGAAGAATCATTTAAACCAGATTTTTATGGAGAGAATCTATTAGACCTTATTAGGAGGGGGAAATTATGGAAATAGAATATAATGGGCATGCATGCTTTACTATAAAAACATCTTTAGGAACTATAGTTACTGATCCTTTTGGGGAAGATATTCCATACCCAAAGAAAGAGCTTACTGCAGATATTGTTACTGTCTCTCATGAACACTTTGACCATAATGCGGTAAAGCGTGTTAAGGGTAATCCTTATATAGTGAAAGAGGTGGGAGAATTTAACTACAGAGGAATTAAGATAAATGGAATTAAAACCTTTCACGATAAGAATAAAGGGGCACAGAGAGGACAGAACGTAGTATTTACTATAGAAGTAGAGGGAATAAAAGTATGTCATTTAGGTGATTTGGGGGAGATACCAAATGATACTCAGCTAAAAGCGATAGGTGAAGTAGATGTATTACTTGTACCTGTAGGGGGATTTTACACTATAGAGCCGGATGAAGCTAAGGTCTTACTTGAGAGTATGAAACCTAAAATAGCTATACCTATGCATTACAAGACTAATTATGTAAAGGATTGGAGTATAAAACCGGTAGACGAATTTCTTAAAGGTATTACCTTCCCTGTTAAAAAGATAGAGGGTAGTAAGATAGAAATAAGTAAAGAGACATTACCTAAATCTACTGAGGTCTATCTACTAAAGGTATGAAACTTATATTTATAACTGGTGGAGTAGTATCTTCCTTAGGAAAAGGAATAGCCGCTGCCTCTATAGGACGACTATTAAAGGCTAGAGGATTCGAGGTTACTATACAGAAGTTAGATCCATATCTAAATGTTGACCCTGGTACTATGAATCCCTATCAACATGGAGAAGTATTTGTTACAGAAGACGGAGCAGAAACGGATCTAGACCTAGGCCATTATGAAAGATTTATCGACTCAAATATGACCAAAGAAAATAATGTTACTGCAGGAACAATCTACTGGTCAGTACTTAATAAAGAGAGAAAGGGAGAATTTCTTGGAGGAACAGTTCAAGTTATACCGCATATTACAAATGAAATCAAAGAAAGGATACTAAGTCTAGGTAGAAAGGGGTATGATATAGTCATAGTAGAGGTTGGAGGAACAGTAGGAGATATAGAAGGACTTCCATTCCTAGAAGCTATAAGACAGTTAAAAAAGGATATCGGTAAAGAGAATGTAATGTATGTTCATGTTACTCTAGTGCCTTATTTAAAGACTTCTGGAGAAGTAAAGACTAAACCTACCCAACATAGTGTAAAGGAACTGAGAAGTATTGGAATTCAGCCAGATATGATAATCTGTCGAACAGATAGAGAATTATCCCAAGAAGTAAAGGATAAGATAGCACTATTCTGCGATGTAGATTCTAATGCGGTCATAGACGCCCCCGATATGAACTGTATATATGAAGTCCCATTGCATTTTGAACGGGCAATGGTGGGTAATATCATAACCGAAATATTAGGAATGGAAAGCAGAACTCCTGATCTTCAGGAGTGGGAAGAATTAGTATATAGGGCAAAAAACCCAGAAAAACATGTAACTATAGGGTTTGTGGGTAAATATATAGAGCTAAAAGATGCCTATCTTAGTGTTGTCTCTGCTCTAGAACACAGTGGTATATGGGAAGGATCCAAAATAAATATAAAATGGATTGATGCAGAATCTATCGAAAGAGAAGGCACTAAATTACTAGAAGACGTAGATGGAATTTTAGTCCCTGGAGGTTTTGGTCAAAGAGGAGTAGAAGGAAAGATAAGGGCGATAAGGTATGCAAGAGAAAATAAAATACCTTTTCTAGGATTGTGTCTAGGTTTACAATGCGCAGTAATAGAATTTGCTAGAAATGTTTGTCATTTAGAAGGGGCAAATAGTACTGAATTTGATCCTAGAACTCCGCATCCTGTGATAGACCTATTACCTGAACAGCGGGAAATAAAAGCTATGGGGGGCACGATGAGGTTAGGGGGATACAGATGTGAACTTAAGGAAGGAACATTAGCATCTAGATTATATAATAAACCCTACGTAATTGAGAGACACCGTCATAGATATGAGGTTAATAATAACTACAGAGGTATACTTGAGAGTAAGGGGCTTATAGTTAGTGGTATATATAAAGAAAGAGACCTTGTTGAGATAATAGAGTTAAAAGACCATCCTTTCTTTATAGCTACTCAATTTCATCCTGAATTTACATCTAGACCAAATAGACCCCATCCTCTCTTCTCTGGCTTTATAAGAGCAGCCTTAAGATGAAAGAATGGCAAAAAGAGTTCCTCTGGATTTTAGGGATTCTCTTTCTTATTTGGTTCCTATATAAGATAAGAAGTATTGTAATATTGTTTCTTATTACTGGCATTTTGGCATATATTATAAATCCATCTGTTACAAAACTTGCTTACAAGCTAAAATTGAAAAAGGGGCTAGCTATTGGTATCTTCTATATAATGATAATAACGCCTATAATAACTATTCTTATCCTGATACTACCTATCCTAGGCAATCAGATTATGTCCTTAGTAAAAGATATCCCTAAATATTACGAAGTTTTAATAGATAGCCTGAGATACCTCCAGGATACACTTCAAGCAAAGCCAGAGATGCAAAGGGCTTTAGATTCATTCTTGATTTCTGTTCGTCCTAAGATAGAGGCTTATCTATCCAATATAGGAATTATGGCATTCAATTTTATAATAACTCTTACCAATTCTCTATTTACATTAATACTTGCTATAGTGTTAAACTTCTACTTTCTAATAGATATGGAGAATATAGAAAGATGGTTTATAAATATTATACCAGAAAATATCAAAGATAAGACCATTAAAGCCCTAAATGAGATAAATGTAAGTTTTAAATCCTTCTTAAAAGCTCAACTTATCCTCTGCCTTTTTGTAGGCCTAGCAGACGGGATTGGGGCATGGATATTAAGGATAAACTACCCTCTTATTCTTGGATTTATAGCTGGGTTTACAGAAATAATCCCCTATCTTGGTCCATTTATAGGAGCTATTCCTGCAATTATAATAGCCTTAACAATCTCACCCTGGAAGGCTTTAGAGATAGCTATATGGTATCTAGTTGTTCAACAACTAGAGGCACATTTTGTGGTACCTAACGTTATGGGTAAAACTATGGGGTTACACCCCTTAACAGTCATATTCTCTTTATTGGTATTTGGAAAGCTCTTGGGTTTCTGGGGAGTTATATTAGCTGTTCCTATAGCTGCTGTTATAAAGATTGTACTTAGGATATATTTTACAGATATATGGCGAAAAGGAGGAATATTAGATGAGTAAAGGAAGATTAAGAATAGAGTGGGCAGAGAGACAAATGCCTGTCTTAGTATCTTTAAGGGAAGATTTTAACAGGGAAAAGCCATTTGCGGGTATAAGGATAGGGATGTGTCTACATGTTACAGCAGAGACAGCCGTCTTAGCAAGGACGCTTAGGACTGGTGGAGCAGAGATAGCACTATGTGGTTCAAATCCATTAAGTACTCAGGATGAAGTAGCAGAAACCTTAGTAGAAGAAGGGACTGCAAATGTCTTTGCAAAAAGGGGAATAAATACAGAAGAGTATTATAGAGATATCAAAAAAGTTCTCTCTATAAAACCTCATATAATTATGGATGATGGCGGAGATTTAACTGCAGTCTTACATAAGAGATGGGAAGAATTTGGAGAGTATACAATAGGCGGTACAGAGGAAACAACCACAGGAGTAAATAGGCTTTTAAGTCTAGAAAAGAATAAACAGTTAAGAATCCCTGTAATAGCAGTAAATAACGCTATGACCAAGCACTTCTTTGACAATAGATACGGAACGGGTCAAAGTACCATAGATGGTATATTGAGAGCTACCAATATACTGTTAGCAGGGAAGACTTTTGTAGTATGTGGATACGGTCAATGTGGAAAAGGTTTAGCAAGCAGAGCTAGAGGTATGGGTGCCAAAGTAATAGTGGTAGAGGTAGACTATATAAGAGCTCTAGAAGCAGTTATGGATGGATACGATGTTATGCCAATAAGAGAAGCGGTAAGATATGGAGATATATTTGTGACTGTTACTGGGAATATAAATGTAATAAGAAAAGAACACTTTCGTCTTATGAAAGACGGTGCTATACTAGGTAATTCAGGTCATTTTGATGTAGAGATAGATGTAAAAGGATTAGAAGAGATTTCTATTTCTAGAAGGACGATAAGGGACGAGCTAGAAGAGTTTACTCTTCTAGATGGCAAAAAACTTTATCTATTAGCAAGAGGAAGGTTATTAAACCTAGCCTGTGCAGAAGGACATCCTTCAAGTGTTATGGATATGAGTTTTTCCAATCAAGCTCTTGCAGTAGAGTATCTAGTAAGAGAGGGGAAAAATCTACCTCCAAAAGTGCTAGATGTTCCTATAGAGATTGATAGAACGGTAGCTAAGAGAAAACTTCTAACAATGGGGGTAGAGATAGATGAATTAACAGAAGAACAGAAAAGATACCTAGAGAGTTGGGAAATAGGAACCTAACTAGACCTTCCTTTAGGTACATTCTTTAGATAAAGATACGTCCCAATAATTCTAATAATAGTCCCTATAAAAAATACAGGTGATATCCCCATAACATTTGAGAGTTGTGTCCCTATTATAGGACCAATTGTAAGACTCACATTTGAGATAATTCCATTTATAGCTAAATACTCTGCCTTTTTTTCAGAAGGCAAGAAGATTAAAAGAGCCATATACATAAAAATACTAAATCCTGCACTAAAGAAGCCACCTAGAGCGGAAAGTGCTATTATTTCAGTTGGCCTTCTAAGCATAATAAAGATAAATGGATAGAAAGCTATTCCTATATTACTCCAAAATAAGGCATTTCTCACTCCTATTTTCTTCCCCAATCTATTCCAAAAAGGATAGGAAAGAGCCATAGCTAATCCGCTAGAGGTGGATGTGAGACCGATAACAAAATTAGTAAAATGCAGTTCTCTTATCATCCTAATACCAAAAAGAGGCATAGGGATATAGAGCCCAAGATAAAATATAAAGGTTGCAAACTGAAAATTCTTAAAAGCCTGATCTTCTCTAAAGATACTAATTATATCTTTAAACTGTGTCCCTATAGAAAGAATTATTCTCTTCCAATTAATAGAGACATCTTCACTCTTACTAAACTTTCTTATAGGTTTTAAGAATGACATAAGAAAAAGACTCATCATACTTGCAACAAAACCAATGAACATAACTATCTGAAAGTTTACTGGGAACTTAGTTTTATCTAAGAAATATCCTACTAGGGTAGATGTAAAAGTCTGTATAAACATCAGGAGCATATTCCTATTAGAGAGTATGGTAGCTCTTAGATAAGAAGGGATAAGGTCTATGAACATGACATTAAACGCAATATTAGCGGAAGTAGCAGGTATAGCCAATAGAGTAACAATCATAAGTATAAATAGAGCAGGCTGAGGAAAGTAAGGGGCAAAAGCCAGAGGAAGATAAAGGATCCTAGTAAATAGGAATGTCCACTTGTTTATCTCTATCTTATCCTTCCAAAGACTTACTAGCTGGGAGGCTGGATACATAAGAAGGACGGTAAGAAAAGCGGGTAATGAGGACATAAGACCTATAATACTATTAGAAGCCCCTAGTCTTATAGCAAATACCCCTAGATACGTGCCGATAGTACCATTTAAGACCCCAATAAATGCTATTTCGCCGTAGAGTAATGCTATATTCCTAAGGGCAATAGACTCTCTTAGTTTTCTTTTTATTTTATCTGTCCCAAAATCCACTATTATATTGTATGAAAAGAAGTAAAAAAGTCAATTGGCTACATATTCTTCATGTACAATCTACAGAGACCCTTAAGAGTAAGATAAGGGTCTACCAGATTTATAGTGCTACAATACTTGGCTATCCTCTCAGACCAACCGCCAGTAGCTATAACAAAAGGTTCTATTTCCATCTCTTGTAATTCCAAAGAGACAAGTTTATCTACTAAACCAACAAAACCGTATATTATTCCAGACTGCATAGCGGTAACAGTATTTTTACCAAGTACACTCTCTGGAGGATTAAATATATCTACAGGGGAAAGTCTTGCCGCTCTTTCCCAAAGAGCAGAACTAGCAGTCCATATCCCAGGAGCTATCGCCACCCCAAGCAGTTTTCTATCTTTGACACCTGTAACCGTAATAGCGGTCCCAAAATCTACAACTATTCCAGATATCCTATAGTCTTCCACTAAAGATACTGCATTACATATTATGTCTGAACCTACCTCTTTAGGATTTTCTACTTCTATAATCAAACCAGTCTTTATACCGGGAGCAACTATAAATGGTTTTAAACCAAAGAGATATCTTACGGCCCGTTCTAACTCTAAGGTCACAGGGGGCACAACTGATGACAATGCAACCCCTTCTATATCATCTGCCTTTAAATTATTATTACCAATGAGCCAAGAAAGATTTAGTGCATATTCGTAACTTGTTGCCTGTCTATTAGTAGAAAGCTCAAAGTGTCTTAATAATCTATATCCTTGAAAGAATCCAATATCAATATTAGTATTTCCAACATCAATAGCTATTATCATCCTTTAACTCTCCTTTCTAAAGCCATTACTATAGGAGTGCATATGACTACAGCTAATATCGCTTCAGGAATACCATGGATTATTCCAATAGAAAGGGCAGTACCGATGGGAAAAATCTTAAATACTACAGCTAATCCTAATGTCCCAACAGTATTGGTCAGACTTCCTAAAAATGAGGCAACAGCAAGAGAAACAATCTTTGGATCAGAGCTTCTTATCCAAAATACAATTATTAAAACCAATAAAAGTGAAAGTAAGATAAACCAAAAGTTAATACCTAGTTTATCATAACTTAGCTTAAGGGTAATAATTAAGAGGAAAACTGAAACAATTAAAGATACCCATCTTACAAAAGATTTCTCTTTCCTGCTAAGTATCTTAAACATCCCCCAATATACAAGTGGGGGAACCACGCCGATAAAGGGCCTAGCTGGGAATAATACCCAGGGAGGAGCTATACTCAAGAAATAGTATAAGGCGGATAGGCCGAAAAGCGTACCAGCTATAGCGCCAAACTTAGGACCAAGGACCAAACCTGCAACTATAACCGGTATATGCATAATTGTAGCAGCACCAGCCGGAGTAGGGAGAGGAATATAACCTAGATAAGAGAAACCAAGAAATAATATAATACCTCCAAATAACCCACCTAAAGCAATTTCTTTATTGGATATACGCATACTAAACACCTCCGTTCCAGTCCGATATTGGTACCGGACGAATTTTTATCTATCTTTAAATTAATAGATGGTCTTGTCTTTTAAAGTACAAGCCACCTTAAGTCTATATAATATCATTAAACTATAAAACCTTCAAGAGCGGAAAGGGAACCAAAAAGGTATATCTCGTCGTTCGATCTTATAATCTCTTCAGGACTAGGAACTACAATAACATTACCATTTCTTCTTATACCTAAGATTAAAATACCACTAGTAGGAGGAGCAATTTCTTGAATCCTCTTACCAATCAAATCCTGAGTAGCAGTGATCTCAATGACTCTTGCTTCAGGCATAGCGTCCATAGGATCAATTATACCAGGCATAGCCATCTTCTGTGCTATCCTTCTTCCCATTTCTTTTTCTGGACAAACTATCCAGTCTGCACCAATTAGTTTTAAGATCTCTATATGATTATCGTTCAAGCCTCTAGCTATCACATATCTTATTCCTAACTCCTTAACTATCATAGTAGCAAGTATGTTCATCTCTAAATCTGATAGACAAACTATAGCTATATCTACATTAGTGATTCCAGTTTCCTTAAGTTCATTCTCATTAGTAACATCTACAACAGCAGTATAGGTGGCTATATTTCTTACCCTCTCTATATTCTTCTCCTCAGGGTCTATAGCAAGTACCTCATAACCTAGTCCAGCTAAAGTTTCAACTACCGAGGTCCCAAATCTTCCAATTCCTATAACTGCATATTGAGAAGGTCTATAAAATAATCTCATCCTATACTCACCTCACCATAAGGCAATTCTATATGAGCCCTTCTCCTTAAAGGATATAAGAAAGATAGGCCAAAGACTACTAAACCAACTCTACCAAGATACATATTTAGAATTATTATCACCTTTCCTATAGGGGACAAACTTGGAGTTATGCCTGTAGATAAACCAACAGTACCAAAGGCTGAAACCACCTCAAAAAGGATGTTAAGAGGAGGGAAATTCTCTGTTAATAAAAGTATAAACCAGCTTACAAATATAAGCGCTAAAGAGAGAAAAAATACAGCCCAAGCTTTTCTAACAGAATCCCAATATAACCTACGCCCAAATATCTCTACATTTTCATATCCCATAAGAGTGGCTCTTACCGCATATAATAGAACAGCAAATGTTACCGTTTTTATACCTCCACCAGTACCACCAGGAGACGCCCCTATGAACATAAGTAAAATGACAAAAAGTAATGTTTCTGGTCGCATTCCTCCAATATTAACAGTATTAAAACCAGCTGTCCTAGGAGTTACAGCTTGAAAATAAGCCCCTAATAATTTCCCATTAACAGAAAGACTTCCCAAAGTGTTTGGATTTTTCCATTCCAAGATTCCAACAACTACTGTACCTGAACTTATCAGGATAAGTGTTGTTACTATAGCCAATTTGGAGTGTAGAGTAAGTTTTTTCCAATTAAAAAGATTACTTCTGAGGTCATGCATCACAATAAATCCTATACCGCCAAATATGATAAGAGATGTCACCGTAAATACCAAGAGAGGATTATCTACATATCCAGTAAAACTTTTAAATCCTCCTAAAAGATCAAAACCGGCATTACAGAAGGCAGAGATACTGTGAAAGATGCCAAATTTTATAGAGGTCAGAAGAGGATAATCTTTTTTAAAGACCAAAAATAGAAATAAAGCACCAATCCCTTCAAATGAGATTACCGTAAAAAGGACTAACCTAGCCAATCGCATAACACCTCTAATAGACCAAGTATTAAGAGATTCCTGTAAGATAATTCTTTCATGTAGAAAGACTTGCCTACGAAGTAACAGAGCTAAAAAACTTAGAAGAGTCATATAGCTTATACCGCCTAATTGTATTAAAAGTAAAATAACTATCTGACCAAAAAATGTCCAGTAAGTCCCAGTATCGACAACCACAAGTCCTGTAACACATGTAGCAGAGGTAGCAGTAAAGAGAGCAGTGAGAGGATCGGTAAATCTTCCAGATCTGGAAGAGATTGGTAACATCAATAATAAAGCTCCAGTAAGGATTATAAAAAGGAAACTGAGAACTATAAAGCGCCAAGGATTGTTCTCTTTCTGCATAGTTAGTGCTCCACAAATTTCTCTATAGCGTTATGCCTTCCATAGATATATATCTTATCATCCTTTAAGATTCTTGTATCTCCTGTAAGTTCTGTTATAGTTTTATCTTTCCTTCTTATAGCGAATATTCTTATTCCATATCTCTTTGGCAGGTCTATCTCTGACAGAGATTTTCCAATCATCCATTCTAAAGGATCTATTTCTATCATTTCTATATCTGGAGAGACTTCTATCCTCTCTAAGACTGTGGGGTGAGTTAACCTGTATGCAATTCTAGCCCCCATATCTTTTTCAGGAAAAATGATAAGATTTACCCCAATCTTTTCTAGTATCTTCTTGTGCAAATCATTTATCGCAGTAGCTAAAATATATTTTACACCAAGTTTTTTTAATATAAGGGCAGTCAAAACACTCGATTGTAAATCCCTTCCTGTTGAAATGCATGCTGCATCCATATCTCCTACTCCCGCCTCTCTTAATGCAGTTTCGTCAGTGGCATCTAAGACTAACGCCTGCGATATACCATCTTTTATGTTCTCTATAACATCCGCATCACTATCTATAGCCAATACGTTACAACCTAGCTGCTGTAAATTTACAGCTAGGGAAAAACCAAATCTGCCTAAACCTATCACCGCTACATTCTTAATCTTTTCAGGCATGCCACATCACCTAGATATAGAATTATACCACCAGTAATTAGAAAATCAATATGCCGAGGCTTTGTAAGTTCTACGCAAAAGCTTATGGAGCCCTATTTTTGACAGACCAAAGGACTATTTGAAACTTTCTAATACAATACGAACTTACAGATTTCAAATACTCCTAAGCTAAGAAGAAGTGCCCTTAAGATTTACGCTGTCTTTTCCCTTATTTACACTATTGATGCGGACCCTTATAAGGTCCCCTATAGAAATAGGGGAAGATACAGTCGAATAGACTCTAATATAAGTTTTAGTCAGACCGACTGCTACACCATTTGAATATCTCTCTACTAGAATTTCCATATCCTCTCCTATAATATTTTTAAGCCTATTAAAGGCTACGTCTAAACTTACCTCTTTAAGTCTTTCTTCTCTTTCTCTAACTACCTTCTTATCTATTCTCTTTAGGGAAAAGGCATCGGTTCCTGGCCTAGGGGAAAAAGGGAATATATGTACTTTAATAAAGCCAACCTCTTTTACCAAAGATATAGTATCCTCAAAATCCCTTTCTTCTTCAGTAGGAAATCCCACTATTATATCAGTGGTAAATTCTATATCATTTCTAATCGATCTGAACTCCTCAACTAGAGAAAGATATTCCTTCCTTGTATACTTTCTTCTCATATCCTTTAAGACCTTATTACTCCCACTTTGAGCAACTAAATGTATGTGAGGACATAAAATAGGAACTTCATTAAAGAGTCTTATAATTTCTCTATTCACTTCTTGAGGTTCTATAGAACTTAATCTAATTCTTTTTATATCTGGAACTTCTCTATATATAAGCTTTACTAAATCGGAAAGTCTTCTTCCATTATCTTCAAATCTGCCTATATGTATACCTGTTAATACAATCTCAGGATAACCTAATTCAGCCAAAGTCTTAACTTCTTTTAAGATTTCTTCAGTCTTTCTAGAACGGACAGGACCTCTTACATAAGGGACTATACAATAGGAACAGAAATCATCACAACCATCTTGAATCTTCACAAAAGCCCTTATCCTTTTACTTTTATCTTCAGGTAAAATCTTGGGAATAGAATCAGGCAATAATAAACTAGGTATCTTCTCTTTATCTCTATTACCTACTACTATAAGATTGCCAAGGTTTTCTATAGCTTTAGGGTCTCTCTCTGCATAACATCCGGTAACAATTACCTTAGCAGTAGGATAAGTCCTTAAAAGATGTCTAATTAAAGTTCTAGCCTTTCTCTCTGCTATATGTGTTACAGAGCAAGTATTGACAATAATAATATCCGGAATCTCTTCATCATTAGCCTCTTTCATAGAGTTAACTAAAATTCTTCTTAAGAATTCTGAATCATACTGATTGGTCTTGCAACCAAAGGTATATATTCGAAATCTCATAATACTTAGATCCCAAATTGAATAAGGGAAAGAACAACAAAACCAGCTACTTCGGAGGTCAAGATTCTATCACCTAATGAAAGAATAAAGCCACCCCTTTCCCTAACTATCTCAACTTCTTCATCCTCAAAACCGCCTTCCGGACCTATGATAAATAGTATGTCATTAATATCATTATTCTTAAGCCATTCTAAATTTAATCTCTCCTGTGCATTTTCATAAAGTAATAAAGGCTTATAAGTACTAAACTGTTCTAGAAGAGTCTTAAGATCAGGCACAATTTTTATATCAGGTACCCTATTCATGGATATCTCAGCCGAAGCCATAGCTACACTCCTAAGTCTATCTAATCTCTTTTTAACTATACTTAGATCCCTTATCGATGACCTCTTAGATACAAAAAAGACAAAAGATTCTACTCCTAATTGAGTACTGTAAGAAATAATTGATTCTAACTTTCGAGGTCTTATGAGAGCTTGGGCGTATATAACATTCTTTAAAGGGAAAGAAAATTCTATTGGTTCTACTTTTTCTAGTAAAATACTACTCTGTTCTCTCTCTTTTATTCTATATATATAAGACTGGCCAAATCTATCACAGACTATTAATTGATCACCCTCAGAAAGTCTTCTAGCAGAAATATGACGAAGGATCTCCCTATCAAAAACCTTTATCGTATCAGAAACTTTTTCCAAAAAGACTCTAAGCAGTGTCATATGCAAATAAAAGCGCAGCCCACCCCTCTTCTATGAGTCTCTCTTTCGAGGAGAGGCCAAAAGAACGAGCAAGAACTATTATCTCTTCGTCTTCATTCTCAGAGAAACCACTCACAATAAGATATCCATTTGGATTTAAAACTAAAGGAATCTTTTCAAAAAGCGGTGGCATAAGTTGAGGAAGCAGATTAGCGGTAATTACATCTGCCCTTTCTCCCTCATAGTCATTAAGAAGGTCTCCTAATCTAAGGTCTAAACCATCTTCTACATCACTTTTAATAGCGTTCTCCCTAGCATCAGATATAGCTACTAAATCATTATCAATCCCTATAACACGTAAACAGCCCAGTTTCAACATACATATAGCTAATATACCGCTTCCAGTTCCCACATCTATACCCAATTTACCCTCTAAAGGAAGAGTTTCTAGTAGCTTTATACACATCCTCGTAGTAGGATGAAGCCCAGTTCCAAAAGCCATACCAGGTTTTATATAAATAGGTATCAAACCTTCTGGGATAGTATAATTGGCTTCGTCTGGTATAATAAAGAACCTTCCAATCTGAAAGGGTTCAAATTTACCAAACTTTTGCCATTCTGACTCTTCAGAAATATTAAAACTAAATTTCAATCCCGAAAGGATATATTCACCTAAAGAGAGCTCCAACTCTTCTAGCTTTTTATAAAAAAGGGCATCTAAAGGGAAATAACCAGTTATTTTCACATAGTTACTTGAAGAATCTATTGCTACCCCAGAAGAATTAATATCCCATAATTTACTAGAAATTATATCTTCTAAGTCTAGATAAGGGAAAGCTCTTTTATTATAAGTTATACTTACTTCTACCCAAAACCTAGACAATTAACCTCCAAAAGCATTCTTTACTCTTTCAAAAAAAGACTTACTACCTCTATCATTAATTTTCTTGCCACGCAGACTAACAATCTCTAATAATAGTTCTCTCTCTTTTTCACTCAACTTTTGAGGGACCTCTATTCTAACCTTAACTATAAGATCTCCTCTACCTCCGTCATTAATAAATGGGAGTCCTCGTCCTCTTAGTCTAAAAGTAGAACCAAACTGAGTCCCTGGAGGAATATTAAGTTTTTCTATATTTCTTTCTAAGGTAGGAACCTCTATCTCGGTTCCTAATACGGCATCAAATATATCTATCACTGCCTCATACTCTAAATCAGCACCGAATCTTCTAAAGAGCGGATGAGGTTTCACTCTCACAAAGACAAACAAATCACCCGGTGGCCCTCCATTAATTCCAACATCTCCCTCTCCCCTCAACCTAAGTCTCATACCATCCTCTACTCCAGGAGGCACCTTTACCATAACCTTACGCCTTCTAGATATAAAACCTCTTCCATTACACTGAGAACAGGGGTGAGTAATTATCTTACCTGTTCCTCTACAAGAAGGACAAGTAATAATATTTACTATCTGTCCAAAAGGAGTAGAACGTGAAGACCTTATCTGTCCTGTTCCATTACAATAAGGACACTTCTCTGGTTGTGTACCAGGTTTTATTCCGCTTCCTCCGCATAAATCGCAGAGTTCTCTTCTATTTATCTCTAACTCTCTCTCAATTCCGGTAAGCACCTCTTCTAAAGTAATATCTAGACTAGCAGTTATATCAGAACCTTTCCTTGGTATTCTTTCAGTTGTCTGTGCCCTCTCTCTACCAAAGAAACTCTTTACAAAGTCATTAAAGGTGGAGCCAATATCATCAAATATATCAGAGAAGTCCGTAAAACTGCCGAAATCAGTAGTGTACTGTTGGCCCCCAAAAGAGGAAAAATCTCCACCAACAGTTCCAAAACGATCATATTGAGCTCTCTTTTGGGGGTCGCTTAGGACTTCATATGCCTCATTTATCTCCTTAAACTTTTCATTAGCCTGAGGATCATCTTTATTTATATCAGGATGATACTGTTTAGCTAATCTTCTATACGCCTTCTTTATATCTTCTAGGGAGGCATCTCTAGGCACTCCCAATATCTCATAATAATCCTTACCAGGCATAACTACTGTACCTTATACTCAGTATCTATTGTCCCTCCCCCAGGGTTTTGTTGTCCTCCAGAAGGACCAGAAGATGTCTGCTGAGTACCTGCCTTAGCATAGAGTTCAGTAGATACCTTATATATAGCATCGTTTAATCTATTAGTCAACTCCTTAATCTTGTCTATTCCAGTCTTATCAGCAGATCTTATCTCTTCTATTGTCTTATTGAGATTATCTATCAGATCCTGACTTACCTTACCTACAGCATCTTTTGCCAATTTCTCTGCCGTATAGAGAAGTCCATCAAGTTGATTCCTTGCTTCTGCCTCTTCTCTTTTACGTTTATCTTCCTCTGCATGAGCTTGAGCTTCTCTAATCATACGTTCAATCTCTTCTTTGGATAAACCTGTGCCGCCCTTTACAGTTATTCTCTGTTCTCTATTTGTAGCTAAGTCTTTAGCAGACACATGGACAATACCGTTAGCATCAATATCAAAAGTAACCTGAATCTTTGGAACTCCTCTAGGTGCAGGTGGAATCCCATCTAAGATAAATCTTCCTAAAGACAGATTATCTGCCGCCATAGGTCTTTCTCCTTGGAGTACATGTATCTCTACAGAGGTCTGGTTGTCGACAGCTGTAGTAAATATTTCACTCTTGGATACAGGTATGGTAGTATTACGCTCTATTATTTTTGTAAATATTCCACCTAAAGTCTCTATACCTAGAGAGAGTGGGGTAACATCAAGGAGTACAATATCCCTTATCTCTCCAGCAAGTACCGCTGCTTGAATGGCTGCACCTAAGGCAACACACTCGTCAGGATTTATATCTTTTCTTGGTTCTTTACCAAATATCTCCTTAACTAATCTCTGAACGGCAGGCATTCTAGTAGACCCACCAACTAGTAATATCTTATCTATCTTAGAAGGGTCAAGTTTTGCATCAGAAAGTGCCCTATATATGGGTTCTCTTGTCCTTTCAGTAAGGTCTCTTGTCATTGCTTCAAACTGTGCCCTAGTAAGAGTAATACTTAGGTGTTTTGGGCCATGTTGAGTAGCAGCAATAAATGGAAGATTTATCTCGGTAGACATAAGAGTAGAGAGCTCTATCTTAGCTTTCTCAGCAGCCTCTTTAAGCCTCTGAAGAGCCATCCTATCTTGACTTAGATCAATTCCTTCTTTCTTCTTAAACTCTTCTATAAGATAGTCCATTATCCTTTGGTCATAGTCATCCCCACCTAGATGAGTATCTCCACTTGTGGCTTTTACCTCGAATACCCCTTCTCCTATCTCTAGAATAGAAACATCAAAGGTTCCACCACCTAAATCATAAACCAATATAGTTTGAGAGCCTTCTTTATCAAGCCCATAAGCCAGAGCAGAAGCGGTAGGCTCATTAATAATCCTCATAACATCTAACCCTGCAATAATTCCAGCCTCTTTTGTAGCTTGACGTTGCGCATCATTAAAATAAGCAGGAACAGTTATAACTGCCTTTTCTATCTTCTCTCCAAGATAAGCCTCTGCGTCTTCCTTCAGTTTCCTAAGTATCATAGCAGAGATTTCTTGAGGGGTGTACTCTTTATTATCTATTTTAACTTTATAGTTAGTCCCCATATGACGCTTTATAGAAAGAATAGTCCTCTCAGGATTAAGGATAGCCTGTCTCTTAGCCAATTGACCTACGAGTATTTGACCATCCTGTGTAAATGCAACTGCAGATGGGGTAAGTCTACTACCCTCTGCATTTGGAATTACCGTAGGTTTTCCCCCTTCAACAAATGCCACTACTGAGTTGGTAGTTCCCAAATCAATTCCAATAACTTTAGCCATATCCTACTCTCCCTCCTTTACCTTTTTAATAATTTTTACCATAGTAGGTCTTATAACTCTATCGTTAAGAAGGTATCCTTTTCTTAATTCTTCAATCTTATCTTCTTCTATCTCTTTACTCTCTTCAATCACTACAGCTTCATGATATCTAGGATCAAAAATATTATTAGATATCTCTATAGTCTTAACTCCCTGATCTGAAAGCCAATTTTGAAAGTTCTTCATTACCAGCCCTATCCCTTCTTTTATATCGCTATCACTATTTTCTTGGATGGAATAAAAAGCTCTCTCTATATCATCCAAAATAGGGAGTAGGGTCCTTATAAGCTCTATCCTTATCACATCTTTAAGCTCTTCTATCTCTCTTACCATCCTTTTTCTATAGTTATCAAAATCTGCAGCAAGTCTAAAAAACTTATCTTCCAACTCTTTATACTGCCGTCTGATAAGTTCTATATCCTCTGCTGGCACATCATTCTTCTCCTCTGAGAGAAGCTCTTCTTCCATATGTTCACCTCCAGCGAACAGATAACATTTCAGATATACAGCTCTTTATGAAATTCAAAAGGGGTATTATAAATTTATAGTTCATCCTTATCGGACCAACTACTCCTGCGGCCCCAATAGGAAAATCTTTAGCAAAGTAAGGTACTACCACTAAAGTAAGATTCCCTCTTTCCCCGATACTAGTCCATACGTTTCCAGAATTTATAGCCGCATTTATCTGCTCTATCACCAGTTCTTCTTTGTTTATTATGCTAATAAGACTCTTAAGAGTTTCTGGGTCATTAAATTCCGGAATTCTATCTATATAATCTGTTCCCTCTATATAAGATTCTGCATAAGAATAACTCTCTTTCTTTAAAGAATCAATAATTTCTTTTATTAGAGGCTCTTCTTCAGGAAGAAGAGACAGTATCTCTTTAATGTCTATCTTATCTATTCCTTCCTTCTCTAGTTTGGTAGAAAATATATTGGATAGCCTTTCTAAATTCACAGGACTATATTTTGCATATATAACTCTATGGTCTACATCCCCAGTCTCTGTCATATAGATAAGGAGTACACTATTTTCATCTATAGGGGTAAGCCAAAGCCTTTTAACAAACTTCCCAGAGGATATAGGACCATAAGAAAATGCTAACAACTTGGAAAGTTGAGCAATCAACCAAGACGTAGCTTTTATAATCTCTCTAAGGTCTCTTACATCTGGCTCTAAATTCGACAATATCTTCCTTATCCTCATTTTCTGCTGGGGAGAGAGTTTACAGTCTACCAGCATATTTTCTATATAATACCTATAGCCCTTTGGACTAGGTACTCTTCCAGCAGAAGGATGAGGCTGGGTTATATAGCCCATCTCTTCTAAAACGCCCATATCATTCCTAATAGTAGCAGAACTTACATAAGGACAATACTTCGTTGCTACTACTTTTGAACTTATGGGCTCTCCTGTATTTATATACTCTTCCACAATCGCTTTTAAGATAATCTTTTCTCGCTCAGTAAGCATACTTCTCTATCATCTCCTGTTAGCACTCTATATGTTCAAGTGCTAACTTTACATAAAACAGTTTACCATTTACTTAAATCTTTGTCAAGAAAAGAAGATTTGACTAAAGATCTTACCAAGAAGCATAAACACACCCATAACTATAAGAAATATACCACTAATAAATGAGAGATAAGGAAGAACCTTCTTTATTCTAGAGGTGTTTCTTAAGAATACATCAATAAAAAGTGCTACTAGAATAAAAGGTATCCCTATCCCTAAGGCATATGAAAAAAGTAATAGTATACCTCTATGTACAGACTCCTCTCTAGTAGCAAATAAAAATATAGACGATAATATAGGGGTAACACATGGAGTCCAACCTAAAGCAAAGACAAAACCTAAAAGAAAAGCCCCCAGGTAACCTCCTGTGGTCTTTAAATTTATCCTTGCTTCTCTATACAAGAAAGGAATCTTTAAGATTCCTAGAAAGGAAATTCCAAAGAGTATAAGTATTATTCCACCAATTCTATTCAACAAATCTCTATAGATTAAAAGCCAATTCCCCAAGAAAGAAGCAGATGCCCCTAAAAGGGAAAAGAAGATGGAAAATCCAAAAATAAAAACTAATACCTTAAGTATTAATGTCTTTCTAGAAGAGCTCAATTCTTGGAGGGAAATCCCACTTATATAAGAGAGGTAAAGAGGAACAAGTGGTAGTATACAAGGAGAAAAGAAGGATATTATTCCACCCCAAAAAGCTAGTAAAAGAGATATATTCATAAACCTTGACACCTCACATATTTTTTATATTTGGAAACTTTATAAAGATAGTAATTGCCATTAGTAGATTTAGAATCCCTCCCAATAATACTGCAGTAGTAACTCCCCATCTGCTAGATATAGCCCTTGCCTGGAGACTTCCTAGAGGCGTCATACCAATAAAAAACATTGTATATGTGCTCATAATCCTCCCCCTCATATCATCCCTAACATAAGTCTGAACAAGTGTATTAGCAGTAGCAGTAAACATTATCATAAAAAATCCAGTAAAGACTAATGCAAGTAGTCCTAATATATAACTCTTCGAGAGTGAAAAAATAATCAAAAATATAGAGAGCAAAGAAATACCAATGAAGAGTATACGCCCCTTTCTTCTATATCTTCCTATGGTTGCCACTACTAGTGCGTCAACAAGAGCTCCAATGCCTACTGAAGCCATAAGAAAACCTAAGCCACGAGCTCCGACTTTAAATACATCTCTAGCAAATACTGGCATAAATACCGTGTAAGGCATACCAAATACACTATTTATAGCAACCATCAAGATAATGATAAATACGTCTCGATTAGACTTAAGATATATTAGACCTAATCTTAAGTCTTCTAATAAGGAAATATTAGAAAAATCTTCCCTTTCTACCCTAAATTCACCGTTAATCAAGTATAAGCCTATAATAACAGGGATAAAGCTTATGGCATTTATATAAAAGCAGCCTGCAATCCCTATCGAAGAAACCATAATTCCGGCTATCGCAGGGCCTATAGTTCTAGCAGCATTAAAGATAGAAGAATTCAGAGCGATAGCATTCATAAGTGATTCCCTTCCTACTAACTCTATAACAAAAGATTGTCTTGCAGGCATATCAAAGGCATTTACAACTCCAACCAAAAAGACAATAATAATAACATGCCATATCCTGACCAAATCTGTAGAGGTAAGAAGCCCAAGAATAAAGGCAAGAATTGTAAGGGAGATCTGAGTAGCTATGATTAGATTTCTCTTCCTCACCCTATCAGCTATAACGCCTGCTATCATAGAGAAAAAGAGAATAGGCAAAGATCCTATACTGTTTACTAGTCCAAGTAAGAACGGAGAATTTGTAAGTTCAAGTACAAGCCAACCTTGGGCCACATTCTGTATCCAACTCCCTATAAGTGAGATAAGTTGTCCGCTCCAAAAGAGTCTAAAGTTTCTATATCGAAGCGACTCAAATGTAGATATTCTGTACATAGAACACTATTATACTCAAAATAACTGTCTTATGTCAAACATAATGACGGCTGAATTGGTAAAATTTTGATTACAGATAAGTAATGACCGAAGTTTTATGATAAAATTTTAGAAAATTAGAGAGGAGGTCTATAGAATATTATGGAAAGATACAGAGAGCTACTAATGCTATTATCAGCTGTAATTCCTCTTCTGTGGCTCTGTTACGCACTTATATTTAGAGTCACAAAGCCTTATTTAGCCTGTATCATATCTCTTCTTGTAACAATTTTAGGAGCAATATTTTTCTGGGATGTTACTATTAATATAATCTACTGGAGTATTATAGATGGGATCGTCTCTTCTCTATACCCTATTATTTGGACTATTTTTGGAGCTCTTTTTACCTATAGATTGATCTGTGAGACAGAAGCTATAGATGGAATCAAAAGGAGTTTATCTGGCATATCTGATAAGAAGATAATACAAGCTCTTATAATAGCTTTCTGTTTTGGAGCCCTTCTTGAAGGTATAGCAGGGTTTGGTACTTCCGTAATAGTTCCTTCTGCTATCCTATTATCATTAGGATTTCCACTATATCAGTCAGCTATAGTCTCTCTACTATCAAATACTATCCCCGTTGTCTATGCTGCTATAGGGGTACCAGTAATAGCTTTGGCAAGAGTTACTAACCTACCAATAAAAGCTCTTAGTGGAACAATAGGCCTACAGCTCTTTCCCGTAACGCTACTTATTCCATTTTTTATAAAGAGGGAACTTAAGGAATCTGCTAGTATATTCCTTCTCTTAGGAACTGGATTTTCTTTCGCTATAACACAGAGTCTTGTTGGCTGGTATATAGGGCCAGAATTACCTGCAATCCTAGCCTCATTCTTTACTATAGGTTTTCTAATACTCTATTTAAGATTAGTAGAGAAGAGAAATATCAAAGAAAAGGTCTCTAAGGAAGATTTAAGGTCATGGGTTCCATATATATTGATTGTTTTACTTATACTTATAACAAGGTTTAGCAAGGGTATGAGTGAAATACTAACATCTTATCCTCTCTCACTTACACTGAGACTTGAACCGATAAATAAGAGTATAAAGATAGATCCCCTTTATACACCCGGGACACTCATATTAATCTCGACAATTATTGGAGGACTAATATTAAATGCTAGACTAATTGACTATAAGAAGGCACTTTTAGGGACATTAATACAGATCCTACCTACTATTTCAATTATTACTTCTATGATGGCTATGGCTAATATTATGAGTTATGCGGGTATGACTAAGTTTCTTGCCATTAAACTCATACAGATATTTGGCAGTTTCTACCCATTTATATCACCATTTCTAGGAGCCATAGGAACATTCTTGGGGGGAAGTGATACTGCCTCGAATGTCCTTTTTGGGACTTTACAGACGGAAGCAGGTAAAAGTATAGGGGTCCCTCAGGTATGGCTAGCTAGTGCCAATGCTAGCGGAGCCACAGGAGGGAAACTTATATCTTTACAAAACCTTACTCTAGCAGTCTCGGGGATAAATAAAAAAGGAGAGGAAGGGAAATTGATGAGAATAATATTCCCTTACTCTCTCATATACTTAGTAATTATGGGATTAATTGTCTACATAGGTGCAATTATCCTCAATTACTTTGGTCTTAGATAAAGGGTTTTACCCATATAGGCTAGTTTTACCATACTCCAATTATTGGGTCTTTCAACACTAATTTCTAAACTGTAATTGCCATTAGGTTTACAGTAAAAGCTAAATCTTTCAGGAATAGCGTCGAAAGAAAAATCTCCAGTAAGTTCTTTACCCCACAATTCTATAGGAGCCCCTATAATAACTTCTCCCTCCACTTCGAACCAATTTGGATTGTATATATCTATCTTTCCATCTTTAAAAGATACATCTAGAGCTTTCAACTCTCCTAAAATAAGTACATCTTTATAACTCTGCCCATCACACTCCCATAAAGCTTCTACAATACTAGGTTTCTCCTCTTTGCATTGAGCAACTTCATATCTAGCATAAGCAGATGGAAAAAGGTCAAACTCTATCTCTCTTTTATCTAATTCGATCCCTACAGATCTAAGGCAAACCTTACCTAAAACTTTTTTATCAACAAAATCATTTGCCACATAAAGAGTTATTTTATCTCCTTCTTTTCTTAAAGACACCACTATTGGGAGATTTCCAACGGGAGAAGCTCCAGCATTATGTCTCCAATATCTTACATATACCGGTTGATATGGTTCTGTCTGAATATCATAATCTACATATCTTAAAGGGTTTCTTTTTAATGAAAGCTTATAAGTTTCAATAGAAAATGGCGTAAGGTAAAAACTACTAATAGGAGTAATTTCATTCTCCATAAGGTCTGTCCTTTGCGCCTCTAAAATAGGAAAACTAGAGTAAATATCAAAGCAGGTTTCTCTACCACAAGGTTCATATACCCTTATTATGATATTATCACTATCACCAGCATCCATAATCGGCCCTGCTAAAGGAACTCCTTCTAACTTTAAAGCAGTAAGTATAATATCGCTATTTCCAAAATTTATAAAGCTATGATTCTTTGGGAAATAGCCGCTATGAGAATCTGTGACTATACTATCTAGTTCAAAATTGAACTCTATCGCCTTTTTATAAGACTTTGCCTCTATCCAAGTGCCCTTATGAGGATAAAGGGCATATATAAACCTATGGGTCCCTTCTTCAGGAACAAAGTCAAAGTCAAAGTGCTTACCAGACCATCTTGCGGTATGTTGTAAGAGCATTACAATAGTATTATCATTCTCTACACTGTTACTTATATTACCTTTGTTTATTAGAGTCAATCCAAAAGAAGGAACTTCTTTGTAAGATATATACCCTTCATCTTCAGAAAGGTCAATTATTCTATCGGCTAAATCCTTTTCTATCCTAGTAAAAATATCTATAAGACTGGATATATTCTTAGCAGAAATTACAAGTACCGGTACATCTTCTTCTACTAGAAGTAACCCATAACCCTTCTCTTCTATAGCCTTCTGGAATCTCTCTACGACTTCCTTCGGCAGTCTAGAAATTATTCTTTCTATGTAACTGTTATTAGGAAGCCCTATAGAAACTCTAAATGTTGCAAATATGTCCTCCTCAAACAGTGGTAAAGTGCTATCCTCACTCAAAAGCTTACTTCGTCTATCCATATCGTTATCATCATACATAATAGAGGCTGTTATCCCCTTATTAGCTAAAGACTTCAACAGAATAGGGATATTAGATTCCAAATCTTTATTGTGCGGTATTATTATATCTGTAAGGCCGATTGGCAAACTACTTGACCCTATCCTTATAGTCACTGAGGGACCTAAATCTACCCATCTATAAGCTGGATATATACCACAACTAGAATAATTCCTCCACTGCCAAGTTCTAAAGTCTAGATATCCCCTACTCTTTCTCCTTGTTAATGCTCCAAATCTATCTTCAAAAGTAGGAAGGGTATTTTCTAAAGTGGTAGGGAATACAACGACAAACATATCATCTTCTGAGGTCTTCTTCTTATAATCAATAATATCAGTAACAAACTCTATTCTTTCTATACCTTTATAAAGGGTTATTATCTGTCTAAATTTACAGAAATCTCCTATTCTTCCTGATATAATGAGTCTTTCATATAGTTCATTCCTTTCTCTTTCCACATCTGCTGGAAATTCGCTTGAACTTAACTTTTCACCTGTAGTAAATACTTCCCAAGAAGGTTCCCTTCTATTTGGATCTTCTTTGAGTAAAATAAGTTCATTCATTCCTCTCTCTTCTTTTACAAATTCTCTACCCATATAAACAAGACTCTTAATCCTTCCACCTTTGGTAGGGTCTACTTCTATACGATAGAAATCATTCTCTATAACTGTTCCTCTATCCCTTATTAATTCTTTCTTATTCTTGGTTGGAATAGCAAAGAATACCTTATATCCTAGTGGTGGAATGTCTTCTCCTATGAAAAAGACTTCAACATTATTCCCTTTTTCTACACTGAGAGATGAGTAAATCTTCCCTGTACTATCTACTATCTTGTAAGATCCGACAGGAAGCTTGATCTTACACAGGTCAGAGCGAGTCCAATTTAGACTATTAAACACAACAATAGGAACCCCCTGTCCCTCAGTATCTATTAGTGAAGAGAGAAACTTAAGTGAACTATTAAGTATAGAACTGGATAATCTTAGAGATTCCCTGTATCCTATCATAAGATCAACGTAAGGTTTATCTCCTGAAGTTCCTGTTATAGCATCATGATGCTGATTAAATAGTAATTGTCTCCACGCTTTATCTAAAGCCTTATGAGGATATTTGGCTCCAAGTAGATAAGATATAGTAGCAAATCTTTCTGCCTTTAAGAGTTTAATCTCCCCTAGCCTGTTCGCTATCTTCAATTCTACCCTAGATAGAGAGGTTCCTATATGGTAAAACGCCATATCTCTAGAACTGTATGGAATACTAAACCTTTTCCCCTTTATTCTATTCTGAAGTTCCTCTATATACCTACTAGGAACAGAAAGGAAAATAGGAATTCTCCCCTCTCGTAGTTCTTTACTCCTCCCTGTAAGCCATTCAGTAGGGGGGTCTGAATCACCACCTATAAACCTTAAATCTACATCTATTCTCATACTTTCTGTTTCTTCAAATCTCAGAGATAAGTCTTCCTTCAATATATCTATATTCTGGAAGTGTCCACCATAGTCTACTCTTCTATGTAGGAGAACACTTCCATCTAGAGACATATGATAAAACACTGGAGGAAATCCTACTACATGCTTGGACCAAATACATCCCTGAAATCCACTCTTCTTTAGAATCTGAGAAAGCTGAATTGTATGTCCAAATACATCTAAAGGAAGATAAACCTTTGGGTCCGCACCTAATTGCAGTTTATGAAATGTCATTCCATAGAGGACATTTCTAACTAGCGCCTCTTCTCCTATACTATTTTCATTAGGCTCATTATAAGAACCTCCTAAATCTAGCCTTCTTCTAGATATAAGGTATCTTATAAATTTTCTATCCTCTGGATACATATCCCAATATGGTTTTAGATAGTCTAATTCGGAGAGAAAAATGGTATATTCTTCATCTTTTCTACAACAATCCAGATAGGATCTTACTAAGTCCAAAAATCCAAAGGGATGGCGAGTCATCCTAGGGAGATTTTCCCCTCCCTCTTGGTACATATTCTGATCTGCTATCCAGACAGGGTCACAGTGAAAATGTGGAACAAGATGGATTTTTCTCATAATCCCCTCCCATTTTATAGTATTTTCAATAATTCTTTATACCCTCTTCTTATAGCATATTCATTTAGTCTGTCCTTATCTACTATTCCTTCATCATAATAGGCTTGAATTGCCTGATGCATAGCTATAGCCCCCGCTTTAGGACCATCAGGATGTTTTAATACGTTAGAACCTGCTAATAGAGCAACACCATAGCCAAATTTTTCATCCCTATGCTCTTTAAGATTTATCCCAACATTTGTTACTCCAAGGCCACCGGCAGCTACAGGGATTGTATCCTTAATACCTGGAGTGTCTTCTCTTAAGACCTTAATCAGATTATGAAGTAATCCATCATCCAATGAAGCAACATGCATCTCTTTCATACCAAAAACTCCATGTTGGAAGAAATCTGCTCCACTATATCTTAACAACTTTGCTATTACAGTATCATCTATCCTCCTTGGACCTGTTGACAAACCAGATCTACCACCAGAGTGGGCATAAAGAGGAACGTTTATCTCGTTATCTTCAGCTAAGATACTAAGAGCCTCATATGTATGACCTAGTACTGCATTAAACATCAAGGCAGTAGCTCCCCACTCTATAGCCCTCTTAGCGATATCCTTAATCTTGTCTGCTCTAGCAACTATATGAGGGGCATAGAGACACCTTCTCCCTGTCTCCTCTTCTGCCCTTTTCAAAGCCTGAGATACAAGTTTTACCTTTTCTTCTAAGGGGCAATAGCTAGGTCCCAACATCTTTTCATCATCCTTTATAAACATCACACCCCCAAGGGCAGCTTGATAACACCTCTCTGCCACTTCTTTAGGGGTTAATCCCGCACAAGGTTTCATTATTGTTCCGACAATAGGTTCTCCATCTTTGAGATTTAAGAGTTTTCTAACACCATTTATTCCAAACTTCGGACCTGAAAATCTCATCAAAAAACTTTCTGGGAAGGTAAAGTCTAAAAACGCTACTTGTTGATAATAAACAAATTCCAATACAGGTCCTCCGACTGCAAGCATAATAAACTGATATAAAGGATCTGCTTCCTGGGAGATATTAGAAAGAGGTGTTCTTACATAGATTACACCCTCATTCTCCCCATACCTCTCTATTCTATCCACATCTGCCTGAGAACGGATAAAGAGCTCTGTTGGTTCCCCTTGCCCAACCCAAGGACCAGTAGTTTCGTCTCTAGCTATATCTTTTGCTACTTTTACTAAATCTTTATTGGTCTTTATATAAAATTTGAGTTCTATAGACTCCTCTTTACTAAACTTAGAACCAATATGAATAATCTCTAGGATCTTTTTGCCTTTTAATTCATAAGGTACATATTCTTCCATAATTACCCTCCTTCCAAACCCTGACAATCTTGCATATATTTTACTACAAATCGATTAATATACAAGAGTTTAATATATTATAATCTTACATCTTCAAAGAAAAGTTAGACTTATTAGCAGGGAAACCTTTGACAATTAAGTATAAACTTGATAAAATTTCAACCTAGATCAGACATTAAGCTTTCAGGAGGTGTCGATTAAAATGTTAGAATTTAAGGATCTAAAGGATAAAGTTAAAGGTATAGTTGTAGTTATGGTAACTCCATTTAAAGAAGATTATGAGTTAGATGAGGGTGGACTAAGAAGACTCACTAGATTCCTCATAGATAGCGGTATAAAAGAAGGAAATGGGGTCTTAGTTCCTGCTGGTAGTACCGGAGAATGTCCAATGCTTACAGATGAGGAAAGGAGAAGGATATTCAAGATTGTAAAAGAAGAAGCTGGTGATGTGGTTCCTGTTATTGGTGGATGTAATCATACAGATACAAGAACTGTTATAAAGCTAGTCCACTATGCAGAAGAGGCAGGACTTGATGGTGTTATGATAAGTCCGCCTTACTATTGGAAACCTTCGGAGAAGATACTTTTAAACCACTACAAGGCCATAGCTAAAGAGACAAAACTAGGCATTATGGTCTATAATAACTGGTTTGCTTCACAATTAGATATACCCATAGAAACAATGGCAAGACTTGTTGGAGAGGTCCCTAATATCGTAGCATTAAAAGATAACTCTCCTTATATAAGTAAACTAGCCAAGATGATAGAAGTATTGGGTGATAAAATTTCTATAGTCAATGGAGCAGGAGAACCACATGAACCTTATGCTAGTCTGATGGGAGCTCGTGGATTTGTCACTGGGGAGGCATGTCTAATACCAAAGACCTGTCTAAGTATATACGAGGCTGAAGAAAAGAAAGATTATGATAGGGCGAAGATGATACTAAAACAGGCCGGACCACTCTTAGACTATATACTAGAAGTTGGAGATAGCCTGGCAGACTATATTATAAAACTGAAGGCAGGAATGAATCTGGTAGGACTTCCTGGTGGAATACCAAGACTACCACTAAGTCCTGCTGACGAGGAGATAAAAGTTAAAATGAAGAAACTATTAGATGAATATCCTCTACCTGAATTATGGAAGAAATAGTAAAACTACCTTACAATAAAGAAGAAAAGGAGTTCGATATAGGAGGGTTAAACCTTTTAGGTTTCCTAAAGCCTAAAAGGTATCCTGAATTAGTGGAGCAGGAAGAAGCTATTTACGAAACTATCAGAAAACCAAAGTATGGATTATCTCTTTTAGAGGTAGCTAAAGGTAAAAATTCTGCGGTGATCCTAGTTAGCGATAAGACAAGAAGGACTCTAGCAAAAGAAATTGTGCCTATCCTCTTAGAAGAACTTACTAAAGTGGGAATGCCATTAGATAACATTGAAATAATTATCGCAGTAGGTGCTCATCCCATGCTTAATCAAGAAGAAATCAGGTCTCTATTAGGGGAAGAAGTTACAAATAAACTCAGAATAATAAATCATAACTGCAGGGATATGTCTTCTCTAGAATATAGGGGTGTCTCTTCTAGAGGTACCCCTATATATTTGAATAGAGATTATCTAGAAGCTGAATTGAAGATAATAACAGGAACAATAAACTACCATGACTTTGCAGGTTTTAGTGGAGGGGCAAAATCCATTTTACCTGGCATCTCAGGCTTTCCTACTATAAGTCATAATCATCTTATGTTACTAGAGCCATCCTTTGGTAAAGGATATAATCCAATGGCTTCCGCTGGAATTTTAGATAGAAATCCTGTTCATGAAGATATGGAAGAGATAGCTGAACTAGCAGGGATAGATTTCATTGTAAATACAATATTCAACGCAGAAGGAAAACTCTCTGGAATAGTCTCAGGGACTAACTGGAAACAGGCTCATCGAGCAGGGTGTAAGATAATCGAGAAGATATTCTCAGTAGAAATAAAACAGAAAGCTGATGTGGTCTTGGTAAGTGCTGGAGGATACCCATTTGATATCAATTTCTATCAAGCAATGAAATCTATAATAAATACTATGCAGATGGTAAAAGAAGACGGAGGAATAATATTAGTTGCTTCCTGTAGCGAAGGGCTAGGGGCAGAGAATCTTAGAGAGTGGTTAGGTATTGAGTCACCCATAGAGTTAGAAAAAGAATTAAGAAAAGATTTTAATATGATAGGAAAGATAGCTTATGACATTAGAGTCGGACTGAAGAAACGAAAAGTAGTTATAATAACTGATCTATCTGAAGAGGATGTAAAACTTTTAGGATTTAAGAAAGCAGATAATTTAGAAGAGGCAATAGAAATGCTCTCCTTGAAAGAAAAATCTACTCTATATGTAGTTCCCTACGGGAACATTACTATAGGCAGAGGGATTAATCTTCTATAAATATTGGATTGGTAAAAGCGACTAATTCCCCTCCCTTCCAAAATTCTAGATACACATAACCAGGGTATTCTGGAATAAATTCTACTTCTCCAGCGCTCGTATTTCTTATGGCGCTAGTCTCTCTGCCGTTATAAATAATCTTGAGATCAGATTCCATAGTTATAGAATACTTAAGATTTACCGATGATTTAGAAGTATTGATACTATCCCCTATAATAGCATTTCCAATGTCGAAGCTAACTTTTGGTCCTTTAGTTACATAGACTCTCCCCTTCTTTAATGAGTCCAATAGATTAGAAAGGGTTAACTCTTCTACTAAGACATACGTCATGGATATATCTGGATAAATATCCTTTGTTGAATGGATATCTGTAGAACCTATTCCTACTACCCTATAACCTTGGTTCAACAAAGTTCGCCATAATTTTAAGGTTTCGGTATTCTCGTGTCTTCTCTGCCTAAAAGTCCCAGCCCATACCTCCAGAGCATCTACACAATTCCAATCTACATCGAGGATGCATCTGCATCCGGTACAGACAGGGTCCCCTATTGTAAACGGATGAGCAACACAGAATAGACCCCCTTGAGAATGAACTAACTCAGCAACTTCATTTATTCCCCTATTAAGATTTATACTATCCCATTCTATATATCTAGTTATTCCAAAGGCTGTAAAGTGTCCCCAAAAAGTAGTAAACTCTATTCCAGGGAAAAGAGGAAACTTTTCATCTTTAGCTGTCTCCCATCCAGAAATCTTATTATGATCAGTAAGAAAGATAAAATCAAGCCCCCTATCAATAGCGTTTTGAACTAGTTCTTCAATAGTCATACTCCCATCGCTATGCCTGGAATGGGAGTGAAAATCTCCCTTAACCCAACCATTCTTAGGTAGCTCTCTATTCCATATAGGCCTATAAGGACCAGCCAATTCTGGTATATCATAAGTCTCCTCTCTATCATTAAGTCTAATCTTTAGATTCAAACGGCATTTATTAATTACTGCGTGGGTTTCAACTATAAGTCTCCAAGTACCTGGATAGATTTCTCCAGAGACACAACCAAAAGAACTAATGTTATTACCTATTTTTATAGGAATTCCGTCAGATACCCTATTATCACCTGTTCCTCTAAAATTTCCTAGTGAGTCAAAGATTCTAAAGTTTATAAGGTTACTCACCGGAATAAAGTCTGCCATTACTTTTTCTAAAATATCTTCAGACAAGGCATCTACATCTAAAGGCATATCACCCTGATTTAAATAAAGTCTTAAGGCAGACTTAGCAAGTTCTTTAGAAAGTTCCTTGTCAGCTGCTTTAGGTTGATAACTTCCAATAATTAACATCTCTTTTATTCCCTCTTTTACCTCAAATGTAATTGGGAAATGCTGTTTAGTGTCTTTCTCAGTGAAATCAAAAGTAAAGGTATATTCCTCCACCATTAATAGATCTCCTTTCTTTATAATCTAGCATAAGCCTTCAGGTTTATATTTTATCATATCCTAGAAATGTTAAAATTCTCTTAAAGATAACACTCAAAAGTAAGGAGGAGCGTCTATGTCTAAAGTATATGTCTTACTTTGGTTTGACGTGGAAGATTTTATTACTCCACAAAGCGATGACGCTCTCAAGGGTATAATAGATGTCCTAGATTCGTATAAGATAAAAGGAACCTTTAAATTAGTAGGGGAGAAAGTTAGAGCCTTAAAAGAGCGAGGAAGATATGACATAATTGATAGATTAAAAAAGCACGATATCGGATATCATACTAATCTACACAGTGTTCATCCAACAGTAGCTGAATATCTAAAAGACCTTGGGTGGGAAGAAGGGATAAAAGAATTTGAACTTAGAGAAAGGATTGGGTATGAGGAAATAATAGACACATTTGATGTTATACCTTCTTGTTATGGACAACCGGGTTCCTCTTGGGCACCACATGTATACCCTGTTCTTAAAAACTGGGGAATTCAAGTCTATCTTGATGAAGCTGAGCATATAGGACTTAATGAAAAGCCCTTCTGGTACTGTGGGATACTCAATATCCTTAGGCTTCGAGAGAATACTACAAGACTTGACCTAAAACTAGGTTATGAAGGAATCAAAGTAGGTATTGAAAACTTCGAAAATATCTTTAGACGTCTTATAAATGAGGACGGTGGAGTGATTAGTATATGGTATCATCCATGTGAATTTGCCACCTATGAATTCTGGGATAGTGTCAATTTTAGTAGGGGTAAGAATACAGATCGCTCCAGTTGGACTATCCCTAAATTAAAATCCTATGAGAGGATGAAAAAAGAGCTCGGATACTTCTCTGAATATTTAAACTATATAGCTTCACATTCAGACGTTCAAATACTAACAGCTAGAGAGGCTTACAGTATATACTTTAATAAAGCTAAAGAAGAGTTATTTTCTACTTCTGAAATTATTCACCTAGCTAAAGAGATTAATTCTAAAATTACCTATTACGGATTTGATAGAATAACATTATCACCTGCTGAAATCTTCTATTTAGCCCTATCGTTATTAGTAAACTTAATAGATAACAATCTATGTATAGTAGAGTCTAAATTTAAGTTACCTGATACAATCTATGGACCCATAAAAAGGATTGATAGCGAAGTTATATTTTTTAATAAAGAAGACCTTGCTTTCGCTTGTAGATGGATTTTGGAATTTATTAATAAGAATGGCCGAATTCCAGAAGCCATAACTATTCAGGACAAAATTGTAAGCCCAATAGACTTTTTTGCTACGGCCAATGTATTAATCTCTCAGTTACCTATCAACACTTCACTACCTGAAAATATCAAGATAATAAAAGGGAATTTACTTCTTGAAAGTCAAGTCAAAGAAGAGGGGGTATGGGATTGGATTATCCTTCCGGAGGACTTTAGTGCTCCAAATATTATAGAGCTAGCCAAGTTACAAACGTGGACCTTAAAACCAGCCCATATAATTCTTTGACAATTATAGGTGATAATCTCTTAGTAAAAGAGATAGTCTATTTGACTTAGATACAAAGTAAAGCTTTATTAATTAAGGCGTTAAGCCATAAAAAGGAGGATTGACTAGGATGTATGGAGAGTATACTAGACAAGAAATAGAAGACCAACCAAAGGTCTGGAAAGAGATATTAGATAATCCACCCTGTATAGAAGAAATTAGAAACAAAGAAGAGATTATTTACTTTGGAAGTGGGACATCGTATTATCTTGCCCTTAGTCTAGCCAGTTTTACCCAACACTATACAGGTATCCCATCTCGAGGTGTTCCGTCTCAAGAATTTATCTTTTTCTCGAATACTGTAATATCTAAAAGACCTACATTATACCTTGGTATTTCTAGATCAGGGGAGACTAGTGAGGTAATGATGGCTATGGAAAAGGTGAGGTCTTTAGGAAAAGGAAATTTTATTTCTATAACCACTAAGGCTAAAAGTCAGTTAACTTATAAAAGTGAGAGGGCGATAATCTTAGAATCGGCAAAAGAGAATAGTGTTGTAATGACAAAATCTTTTACTTCTATGTTACTTGGAGTTCAATTAGGAGTACTCAATGGGATTAACTCGTCAGACATAAACATTATTAAAGAAAAGCTCCCCACATCTTCTCAAAGAGTATTATCTCTTGCTAGAGAATGGGCAGAAAAAATCTCAAGGGAAGAATATAAAGAAATTATATTCTTAGGCTCAGGACCTCTCTACGGTATTGCTTGTGAATCTGCACTAAAGGTAAGAGAGATGTCAAGTTCCCTTACTAACGCCTATCACACTTTAGAGTTTAGACATGGGCCAAAGGCAAGCTTAACAAAAGACTCTATTGTAATACTACTCTTATCAGATTCAGCAAAAGAGGAGGAACTAAGGGTGATAGAAGAGATCAGAGAAATTGGTGGACAGTACGTTATAATAGGAGATAAGACCAGTAATGGAATCAATATAGATTCAGAGCTAAACGAATTTCTAAGGTTAGTCCTTTATATGCCATTTGCTCAATATCTAGGTTATTATAGAGCTATAAAAAAGGGGCTAGATCCAGACATGCCATTAAACCTAACCCAGGTGGTAAAGTTGGAGTTATGACATAGCGTTAATTATAGCCTGACAGAATTCAGGTAGGTCATCAGGTACTCTACTTGTTATTATATTTCCGTCAACTGCTACTGGCTCATCAACAAAGATGGCCCCTGCGTTTTCTATATCATCTTTTATAGGTGTAACACCTGCTATTCTCTTTCCTTTAGCTATTTTGGCAGAGATTATAAGCCAGGGGCCATGACATATAGCAGCTACAACTTTACCCTGTTCGTACATCTTACTAACAAACTCGGTAATCTTTGGCTCTCTCCTTAGATAGTCTGGAGAAAATCCACCCGGAATTATTACTGCATCATAATCATCAGGGGACAACTCGGTAGCCTCTTTTACATCATATCTATATCCTTCTCTATGAAACATAGGAGGAACAGTAAGTCCAAATCTTCCTGTTATTGGCTTACCAGGGAACGCAGGCCTTGGATGAAATCCTCTCTGATATATACCAAAAGTTATCCATGCCCCTTCTTCGCTAAGTCTAAGAAATGGATAAAAGACTTCTATATCTTCAAATTCATTAGAAACTAGAATTACTACCCTTTTGCCCTTTAATTTCATATATAACCTCCTATTCAATCAATTTAAACTTTTGCTTACTAGTATATAGCGCATCAAAGAGGTTATCAATCTAACCTCAGTTTAATAGCATTTAGAAGAAATCTCATTAAAGTGATATAATTTATCTACAAAAATATGTTAAGAAAGAGGTAGATAACCTTATGGAAAGAAGATTTGTAATAATAATATTTGGAGGACTAGGAGATTTGGCAAGGTCTAAATTGTACCCTGTTCTTTACAACCTGTATAGAGGACATCATTTAATAAACTGCTCAAAAATAATAGGTACGGGAAGAAGACCTAACGTTGGGAAAGAAGAGTTTATTCAAATGCTAAGGACCTCTATAAAATCAGATGATCCTAGATTTTTCTCCCTCTTTGAATTTGTAAGAATCGACTTAGACAAAATAGAGGAGTATAAAAATCTAAAGGAGATTCTATCAAGATTTAAAGATGAAGAATTAATCTTCTATTTAGCTACTCCACCATTTACTTTTGAATCAATAATTATAAACCTAGGGCATCTTTTAAAAGAGTTTTCTAACAAAAGGAAAATAGTCATTGAAAAGCCATTTGGCTATGATCTAGAATCTGCTAAGAGACTTAATAGAATCATTAAAGAATTTTTTAAGGAAGAGGAGATTTATAGAATAGACCATTTTTTAGGTAAAGAGACGGTACAAAATATCTTTGGACTAAGATTTTCTAATATAATCTTTGAAGGGATTTGGAATAGAAACTTCATAGATCATATACAGATATCAGCATTAGAAGATGTAGGCGTAGAAGGAAGATTAGGATACTACGATAAAGTTGGAGCTCTAAGAGATATGGTACAAAACCATCTAATCCAGATACTCACATTAATAGCTATGGAACCGCCATGCTGTATAAACGAAAACGCCATAAGAGATGAAAAAGTAAAAGTCTTAAAGAGTATAAAGGAAATAAGATATGAAGAGGTACCCTTATACACAGTAAGAGGACAGTATGAAGGATACCTAGCAGATGAAGGACTTTCTAAGTCCTATACAGAGACATACGCTGGAATAAAATTTTATATAGAGAATCTCAGATGGGATGGTGTGCCTTTTTATTTGAGGACAGGTAAGAAATTGAAGAAAAAAGAGACATCAGCAATTATTGTATTTAAGAAAATACCCGGCTTGTTCTCAAAGTTATTAGATTGTACACCCCAAGAAGATATAATAGGCTTTAAAATTGCCCCAGAAAATAAAATTATACTGAGTTTTCAGCTTAGGCCCCTAGGAAGTAGTATCCTATCCTGTCCAATACCTACCTCTATGGAGTGGAGTAGTCAGAATATAGAGGCTTATGAGACACTCTTTATAGACCTCATTAGAGGTGATCAGACCCTATTTATAAGAGAAGATGAAATAGAAAAGGCGTGGGAAATAGTACAACCAATAATTGAATTCTGGAAGGATAATCCTCAAATTCCTATCTATTCGGTAGGTTCTTTTGGTCCAAAAGAGGCAGAAGACTTTATAAAAAAAGACGGCAGAACCTGGAGATATCTTTACTAATTTTAAAATTAGTGGTACAATATTTGTAGGATATTTAACTATGTTTTGCTATAAAAAACCAAAAGGAGGGTAAGAGGATATGAGAATTTGGCGTATATTAACAATTCTATTTGTATGCATTAGTATGTTTCTAAGCCTTGTCAAAATAAGTTTCAGTGCCGAAAAAGTAGAGGTAGGAGAGTATTATAATCTCTCAGATTATGAGAAACTCACTGGCAAGAAAATTACTAAATTCAACGAAGCTCCACAATTGGCAGAATTAGTGAAACAAGGAAAACTTCCACCAGTAGAACAAAGATTACCTAAAAACCCTCTAGTTGTAACACCTTATGAGGAGATTGGAGAATACGGGGGGACTTGGAGAAGAACTTGGTCTGGACTTTCAGATTCTCCCGGTCCTTATAAACTCTGTAGCGAACATTTAGTAATGTTTAATAAAGATGGGACCAAAATATTACCCAATGTTGCAGAGAGTTGGAAGGTCTCAAGAGACGCCAAAGTCTACACATTTAAACTTAGAGAGGGTATAAAATGGTCTGATGGGATACCACTAACAACCGAAGACGTAATGTTCTGGTATGAAGATATTCTTTTAAACAAGGAGCTTACACCAACAATTCCTACATGGCTTATAGCTGGAGGTAAACCATGTAAGATAGATAAAATCGATACATACTCATTTAGAGTTACTTTCGAAGAACCCAGCCCACTTTTCCTTATATCTATAGGAAAGATGGGAGGGGGACATACATTCTTCGCCCCAAAACACTACTTAAAACAGTTTCATCCTAAGTATACTCCTAAAGAAAAACTAGATGAGCTTGTGAAGAAGGAAGGCCTTCAAAATTGGTATCAACTTTTTAGTAACAAGAATGACTTCTTACAGAATCCAGAATTACCTGTAATTTATCCCTGGAGAACAACCACCCCTCATACTGTAACCTTACAAGTAATGGAAAGAAATCCCTACTATTGGAAGATAGATCCAGCTGGTAATCAGCTTCCCTATATCGATAGAATAACTCATCTCCTATTACAGTCTGGAGAAACTGCAGTCCTAAAAGCTATTGCTGGTGAAGTGGATATGCAGGAAAGGGGATTAGCCCTTGCAGATTACACGCTACTTATGGAGAACAGAACAAAGGGAGATTATAGAGTATTAAGATGGCCACAAGGAACGGGAGCTAGCCCAGCAATATTACTTAATCAAAACGTAAAAGACCCAGTGCTAAGAAAGATCTTTGAGGATAGAAGATTTAGATTTGCTCTATCCTTAGCTATAAACAGAGAAGAGATAAATCAATTATTCTATCTAGGTTTAGGAGAACCTAGGCAAGCGTCTATAATAAGTGGAGCACCTTTCTACGATCCAGAGTGGGAGAAGGCTTATGCAGAATACAATCCTAAGAAAGCGAATGAGTATCTAGATAAAATGGGGCTAACCAAGAGAGATAAAGATGGATTTAGATTAAGACCAGATGGAAAGACGCTAGCAATTACTATAGAATACTCCGGAGACAGGCCATATATGGAAGTTATAAAGAAATACTGGGAAAACATAGGGATAAAAGTAGCGTTAAAACCTTTAGAACGTTCTCTATATGTAACAAGAGCTAGAGCTGGAGAATTAGAAGTTGGAGTATGGGGCTTTGATAGAAATGTAGCAGTTCTTTCTGATCCAGGACATCTATTGGGGATGGTAGCAGAAGCTCCTTGGGCTCCTCTATATGCAACATGGTATACTACTGGCGGAAAAGGTGGAGAAGAACCCAGGGGAGATATTAGAAAAATCTATGAACTTTGGGACAAAGTAAAGGTTACAGGTGACGAAAAACAAAGGAATAGATACTTTAAAGAGATAATTAACCTCCACAAAAAGAATATCTGGATGATAGGACTTGTAGGAGAGGTGCCACAGCTTATAGTAGTTAAAAATAATTTTAGAAATATCCCTGATGGGCTCCTATGGGACGATAACATAAGATCCCCAAAGAATGCTCGTCCAGAGCAGTTCTTCTTTAAGAAGTAAATCATTATTGATGGCAATACTTTGTAGGGCAGGTAAAACATCTGCCCTACTTTATTATATATTTATTTTTACTTTGGTAGACTTCGAGTAGGCGCTCCTAAGACAATTCCAATTTTGAAAATGACACATGCGTTGCATCTATTTTTCTAAACCCGCATCGTATCTTAACTCTAGGAAATTCTCTGATCTTAAATCAGAGAACTCTTTATAGGAGGCTGAGGAGAAGTTCAGGTTACTTTGCGAAAGGTATAAAGAAAGATAAATATCCTAAAATTTGAATAGAGAACTTTAATAGTAATAGAAAAGATGTAGAAAGTCTATCTTGATTGAGGTTTATAAGAGCTACCAGGTGTTTGGATGATACATATTTGGCTTAAGCTAGGATCAACTATGATTCTAGTCTTCTAATTATGGTTGTGCAAACAGATAATGGTTCGGAATTCTTAGGTGTCTTTGACAAGTACTTGAAAGGGAGAGGAATAGAACACAAGTTTACCTATAGACTATGTTATTTGTATACTACTAAGAGGGTACATAAAAGCTTAAATAATTTATCTCCTACTGATTATATGTTTAAAATGTAATCCGGAGTCTCAAATGTATGTAACTCATACAATTACTTGACTTGGCTAGATTTTATGTTTAAAATATTTTAGGTAATTTCTTAGATTAGCGAGGAGGTCTTAAATGGCTTTAGTAAATATCAAAATAAATGGACAACCGGCTCAGGTTGAAGAGGGGAAAACAGTTCTTGAAGTATTAAAAGAAATTGGAATAGATGTACCGGTGTTGTGTTACCATCCAAAGTTAACTTCTATAGGGGCTTGTAGGATGTGTGTAGTAGAAACAAGGCCTGGGGTATTGCAAGCTTCTTGCACCCTGCCTGTATCTGAAGGGATGGAGATACAAACAGATACCGAAACGGTAAAAAAAGCTAGGAAATTTGTACTAAACCTTATCTTTTCAGAGAGAAATCACTACTGTATGTACTGTGAAATGAGCGGTAATTGTGAGCTCCAAGACCTAGGCTATTCTATGGGACTGGATCACTTCGAACTTCCAACTTATATAACAAAATTCCCTGTAGATACAAGTCACCAATATATATTGGTAGACCATAATAGGTGTGTTCTATGTAGGAGATGTATCAGGGCTTGTTCAGAGATGGCTGGTCACAATGTCTTAGGTATAAGTCAAAGAGGAATTGATTCCATGCTTACTGCCGATCTAAATGTGCCTCTTGGAGAGTCTTCTTGTGTTTCCTGTGGCCTCTGCGTACAGGTCTGTCCTACTGGTGCATTAACCGATAAAAAAGGCGTCTACCTTGGCACTAGAAAAGAAAGTGAATTGATAAAGACTATATGTGCAAACTGCAGTGTTGGTTGTGGAATAGAAGTTTATAAAAGGGCTAATCATATAGTACAGATCTTAGGAGACTGGGAGAATCCCATAAATAATGGAGTTCTATGCAAGTTAGGTAGATATGAACCTCTAAATGATACAAAAGAGAGAATTACTCAACCTATGATAAGAAAAGATGGTAAATTAGAACCTGTTACATGGGAAGAAGCTATAGATAAGGCAAAGGAAATACTTGCTGAAAAGGAAACAGTTGGATATATCTCTGCCTCTTTACCTTTAGAGGTCCTTTCTAAGTTTAAAGACCTCCTAGGAGATAACATCGGGTTAATAGAAAATACCTCTAATCCTATAGACAATTTCGGTAAGATGAGTGATATACTAAGTGCAGATAAGATTGTTATAATAGGGGTGGATCTGGATAAGAATTTTGGTGTAGTAGGTTCATTTGTAAAGAGAGCAGTCTTTAATGATGGTGAACTTATAGTAGTCGATGATAAACCAAATAGCCTAAACAAACTTGCCAAACTTTCATATCAAATGAAGGACCTAGACAAAGCCATAGGTAATGCACTTACAGGGAATAGTCCTATTATTATATATAGCCAGATAGACAAGACCATAGCAGATAGTTTATCTCGTATAAGTGGCAAAGCAAAATTCATATGGCTTGCCCCTGCATCAAACTATCTTGGGGCTAAAAAGATTGGACTCAATGGAAGCTTTGTTCTTAAGAAAAATGCCTATATAGTTGCTCCTTACATAGATAAACTTCCTGAGAATTTAAATAAGGTCATTTTGCAGACTAGTTATTATACTCCAGCGGTTGAATCTGCAGATATTGTACTGCCAAGCTCTATCTGGTTGGAAGAAGAGGGGACATATATAAACATAGAGGGGATAGAACAAAAGCTCGTCAAAGTTTTGACACCTAAAAAAGGTGTAAAGACTAATGGCGAAATCCTCAGTATACTTCTAGGAAGGTAAAGGAGGAAAGTTATGAAAAAGATTACTATAGCCACAGATTGGCTCGATGGATGTTCTGGATGTCATATGTCAATATTAGATATGGATGAACGTTTAGTTGAACTGGTAAAGATGGGAGTAGAGTTAAACGCTACTCCCATAACAGATTTTAAAGAGCCTACAGAGGAAGTAGATATAGGTATTTTGGAAGGAGCGGTTAGTACAGATCACCATATAGAAGTTGTAAAACATATGAGGGACAAGTGTAAATTCCTTATAGCCATAGGCGATTGTGCTGTATTTGGTGGTATAGTAACCATGAGGAATTATTTCCCGGTGGAAGAGCTATTGAGACGTGGTTATATAGAGACAGAAAGCACAGTGAACGGTAAAATTCCTACTTCACCTGAGATAGGTAAACACACAAAGCTAGCTAAGGCAGTAAATCAAATAGTGAAGGTAGATTTTTATATACCTGGATGTCCGCCTAGAGCTGATGCAATATATTATGTACTAAGAGAATTAGTAGAGGGACGCAAACCGCTTCTTGTTGGTGATTTATTAAGGTATGATTAGAAGGAGGTAGCAATGACCCAAAAGATAACTATCCAACCAGTAACAAGAATAGAGGGACATGCTAGAATAACAATATATATAAATGATGATGGTAAGGTTGATAGGGCTTATTTCCATGTAGACCAATTTAGGGGATTTGAGAAATTTAGTGAAGGAAGAATGTTCTATGAAATGCCAGTTATAACTCCGCGAATCTGCGGTATATGTCCTGTAAGTCATCATCTAGCCTCTGCTAAGGCTTGTGACGCCATTATCTCTGCAGATATTCCTAGACCAGCAAAGCTACTTAGAGAGCTTATGCATATGGGACAAGTTATACAATCTCATTCTATGCATTTCTTTGAGTTAGCTGGTCCGGACCTAATCTTTGGGTGGGACGCAGACCCTAAGATTAGAAATGTCGTCGGTATAATAGAGGCAAATCCCGAGTTAGCAATGAAGGCGGTAAAGCTTCGTAAATTTGGACAGGAGATAATAGCCAAACTTGCAGGGAGAAGGATACATCCTAATTACGCAGTTCCAGGTGGTGTAAATAATGCGCTCTCAGTAAAGGACAGAGATGAATTATTAAAAGAGATAGATTCTATGATCTCTTATATACAAGAAGGTATAAGTCTAGCTAAAGATTGGATAGAGAAGAATAAAGAGACTGTAGAAGAATTTGGAGTATTTCCAAGTGGATATATGGGTTTGGTAACAGAAAATGGTGGATTAGAACTATATGATGGCAAGGTAAAACTTATAGATAAAGATGGTAATCTCTTAGAACTCTTTGATGGATCTACCTATCTAAACTATATAGGGGAACATGTAGAAGACTGGTCTTATCTGAAGTTTCCATTCTATAAGAAGCTAGGATGGCCAGATGGGGTTTATAGAGTAGGACCTTTAGCTAGATTAAATGTTGCAGAAAAGGTCGATACTCCTCTTGCACAAGAAGAATTTAAAAACTTTAAGAGCATAAATGGAGGAAAACCAGTAGAAGGGTCTTTATATTACCACTATGCCCGACTAATAGAGGATCTATTTGCAGCTGAGAGGGCTAAGGAACTTCTATTAGACCCAGATATACTCTCAGACGATATACTTGTCACCACAGATAAGATTTTACCTGAAGGGATAGGGGTAATAGAGGCTCCTAGAGGAACTCTTATCCATCACTATTGGGTAGACAATAAAGGAACAATAGTAAAGGTTAATCTAATAGTAGCCACTGGTCATAATAATTGGGCTATGAGTAAAGGAGTAGAGGAAGTAGCTAAAAGATATATTGATGGTAAAAATCTTACCGAAGGTATGCTTAATAGGGTTGAAGGGTTAATAAGATGTTATGATCCATGCCTTTCCTGTTCTACTCACGCTGTAGGGAAGATGCCAATGGTCATCGATATCATTTCTAGTTCTACCGGAGAGGTGATTGGAAGCGTCAAGAGGGACTAGAATATTAATTATAGGTTATGGAAATCCTGCAAGATGCGATGATGGGATTGGAGAATATGTAACTGAAAGACTTTCACTTGAGGAAATTAGTGTTGATGTAATATCTCTTCAAGAGCTCGGTCCTGAACTCTGTGAGGATATTTCAGGATACGAGCTTGTCTTTTTTGTTGATGCTAGTATAAATCAAGTGGAAGACTTTATTATTAGAGAGATAGCCCCTAGATACAAAACTCCAATCTTTTCTCATCATATAAGTCCAGAGATGCTTCTAGCTATAACCAAGGAACTTTACGGGGTATGCCCTAAGTCGTATCTAGTATCTATAAAAGGGTACAACTTTGATTTTGGATTTGATATAACTAAAGAAGCAAAAAAGAACTCGGAGGAGGCTATAAAAAAGATAAAAGAGATATGCATGAGTTGGCAGTTACAGAAGAGGTAATAAAGACAGTTACGGAAGTAAGTAAGGGCAAAAAGGTAAAGACTATAGAATTGGTAATAGGAGATCTTTCTAGCTTTATTGACGAGTCTATCCAATTTTATTTCGAATTGTTAACAAGATCAACACCATTAGAGGGAACAAAACTTCTATTCAGAAGGATCCCTGTAAAATTAAGATGTTACAACTGTCAAAAAGAGTTCATTCCTGATGAAACATACCTGTGTCCCTACTGTAAAAAGATTGGCGGAGATGTAATTGAAGGGAGAGAATTTTATATAGAGAGCATAGAGGTGGAAGATGAAAATAGAGATTGTGAAGAATATCCTAGATGCTAACGATCAAGTTGCTGCTTTAAACAGAGAGTTTTTTGATAATCTAAAGGTATTTACAATTAATATAATGTCCTCTCCAGGAGCTGGAAAGACAAGTCTTATATTAGAAACCATCTTTAGGTTAGGGTCTCAAGTAGCGGTAATAGAAGGGGATGTAGCCTCAAGTATAGACAGTGAGAGGATGGCGAAATTTAATATCCCAGTAGTGCAAATAAACACTGGAGGGAACTGTCATCTTGACGCCCCAATGATAAGGGAGGCTACTAAGAAGCTTTCTCTTTCTAATGTAAAATATCTATTTATAGAAAACATAGGAAACCTTATCTGCCCTGCCAGCTTTGATTTAGGGGAACATATAAGAATTGCCATATCTAGCATTCCAGAAGGAGATGATAAACCATATAAGTATCCTGGACTGTTTTCAAAAGTAAACGCAGTCATACTGAATAAGATCGATCTTCTACCTTATGTAAATTTTGACCTAGAAAGGTTTAAAAATGGAATAATAGCTTTAAATAAGAATGCAAAAATCTTTCTTCTTTCCTGTAAAACAAAGGAAGGCATAGATACCTGGGTAGAATGGCTCGAAAGTGAAAACTCTTATAAGTAAAAGGATACGGATCTTCGGAGTTGTCCAAGGGGTAGGTTTCAGACCATTTATATATAGATTAGCAAAAGAACACAACCTAAAGGGATGGGTGTTAAATACCTCTAGCTCTGTAGAGATAGAAATAGAGGGAGAAGATAGTGATGTAGAAAGATTTATATCTAACATTAGGAAGAAAGCCCCACCTATCGCTAGGATAGAGAACATAGAGATAGAGGATTCAATCTTAAATAACTATAAAGACTTCTTTATTAAAGAGAGTAAAGAAGACATAGGGTATCAGCTTATCTCATCAGATATAGCAGTATGCCAAGACTGTCTTGAGGAACTATTTGACCCTAAAGATAGACGCTATAGATATCCATTTATAAACTGCACAAACTGTGGACCAAGGTTCACTATTATAAAGGACATCCCTTACGACAGAAAGAATACCACAATGGAAAAATTTAAGATGTGTAAAGACTGTGAAAGGGAGTATAATGATCCTTTAGATAGAAGATTTCATGCGCAACCTAATGCCTGTCCTATCTGCGGCCCCAAGTTATGGATAGAAGGACTAGAGTCCGAAGACCCTATAAAGGAAACTGCCAGACTTTTAAAAGAGGGTTTCATTATAGCAATAAAGGGACTTGGAGGGTTTCATTTAGCATGTGACGCTACAAATGATAAGGTAGTAAGCCTTTTAAGAGAGAGGAAAAGAAGAGGGAATAAACCTTTTGCTCTTATGATGAAAGATTTAGATACGATAAAAAAGTACTGCTATATCACACCAAAAGAAGAAGAACTTCTAAAATCCCCTCAAGCCCCAATAGTGTTACTTAGGATAAAGGACCTTGGCAACATATCAAAAAATGTCGCTCCCAATAATAATTATCTTGGTATAATGCTTCCATATACACCTTTACATCATATACTCTTTAAAGAGATTGATAGACCACTTGTAATGACAAGTGGAAATCTAAGTGAAGAACCTATATGTCAGGATAATGAAGAAGCCTTAAATAGACTAAAGGGTATATCAGATTACTTTCTTCTAAATGACAGAGATATATACTCACGCTATGATGATAGTGTAGCCTCTGTCTTTGAAGAAAAACCGTATTTGATAAGAAGGGCAAGGGGTTATGCGCCATCACCAGTAAAAATTCCATTTAAGATGAAACAGGTTTTGGCATGCGGAGGAGAATTAAAGAATACCTTCTGCCTTACCAAGGATAATTATGCGTTTATCAGCCAACATATTGGCGATCTAGAGAACATAGAAACCCTAGAACATTTTACAAGTACAATAGATTTATATAAAAGACTTTTTAGAATAGAACCTGAGATAGTAGTCTGTGATATGCATCCTGAATATCTATCGACTAAATATGCCCTACAGTTTGAAGGAACCATACCACTAATAAGAGTTCAACACCACCATGCTCATATTGTAAGTTGCATGGGTGAGAATAATGTTACCAAGCCCGTTATAGGGATAGCCTTTGATGGCTCTGGATATGGTCTAGATGGTAATGTATGGGGAGGGGAAATCTTAGTAGTAGATTATGATGGTTTTATTAGAAAGGCACATTTAGAATATCTCCCATTACCTGGAGGTGAATTAGCAATAAGGAGACCTTATAGGCTTGCCATAGGTTATCTCTTTAAGCTATTTGGAGATATTCCCAATCTACCCTTTTTAAAAGGTATATCAGAGACAGAGATAAGAGCCATAAAGGAGCAGATAGATAAAGGGATAAATACTCCACTTACATCTTCTATGGGGCGGTTGTTTGATGTAATTTCTAGTCTATTAAATATTTGTAAAGAAACAAGCTACGAAGGTCAACCCGCTATAGAGTTAGAAATGGTAAGTAAAGATATAGAAGTTGATGATCACTATAGTTTTGAGGTAAAAGAGGAGAATAACACCTATATTATAAAACTCAAGAACTTGCTTGAAGAGATTATAAATGACATAGATATGGTTCCTATGAGTCTTATCTCTGCTAAATTCCACAATACTATATCTAAAATAGTGTTAGATATAGCTCTAGCAATAAGAGAAGAGACCAAAATAGACACTGTAGTCTTAAGTGGAGGATGTTTTCAGAATAGAAGACTCTTAAGAAAAACTATCAATTACCTAAGAGAGAAAAAATTTAAAATCTACACTCACCATCAGGTTCCCTGCAATGACGGAGGACTATCTCTAGGGCAGGCAATAATTGGAGGAAGGGTAGGGTCTTAGGTTATCCCCTAAGACCCTAAGTCCTTTTTACCATCTAAAAAAAGGACTACATCTCCAAGGAGTCCTTTTAATTCTAAATGGAGGTGTAAATTTTCTTTCTGTTAGCTTAGACAATTGCTCCTTGGTAAGTATCCCTTTAAACTCATTCCAGTAATCTTTAAGTGTATTATTAATCTCTTTTCTAATATTACTTATCTCTTTCCTCTTCTCCTCTATCTGAGTCTTATCAGGTTGCCTTTGGAATTGTAGTTGCCTAAGTGAAAATACCGCGTCCTGTAGTTTATTCCATAGGTCTTTTAGCTTCCCATAGTACCTATCTCTCAACTCTTTGATCTTATTTATCTGCTCATCGGTAAGGTTTAAATACTTTATTAAATTCTGCCCCCATGGTGAAATCTCCACAATATCACACCTAAATGGACCTGCTATAATAGGTATCCTTCTAGAGGGTAGAGGCTTAGTAAAGGCAACCTGTACTGTCCCTAATAGTAAAGCTAGGCTCAAGACTAAGGCTAAAACCCTTTTCATACTAAATCACCTCCTTCTCTTTTATTACTTTTCTCAAAAAAGTAGACGTAAGATAGTAGCACTTTATTCCATGGTGGACCTCAATATGATATTATAATTCAAATACTTACATGAAATACGTATACCATAGGAGGGACTTGACAACAAATGTCTATAAAAAGGATTGAGGAGTTAACGGAGTCTTTAGGGATAAAAAGGGATGAATACTATCCCTATGGATGGTATATCTGCAAAGTTGACTGGAAACTTATCCATAAACTAGAAGATAGAAAAAGGGGAAAACTTATACTTGTGACATCTATTAATCCTACACCCAAAGGTGAAGGGAAAACTACTACGACTATAGGTCTAGGAGACGCACTATCAAGGCTAGGTAAGAAGACTATAATCTGTCTAAGAGAACCATCCCTAGGTCCCATATTTGGAGTTAAAGGAGGGGCTGTTGGAGGAGGAAGGGCTAAGGTCTTTCCAGATTTAGACATAAACTTACACTTTACTGGAGACATACATGCAGTATCTTCTGCTCATAATCTTCTATCAGCCGTGATAGACAACCATATCTATCATGGAAACGAGCTAGATATAGACCCCTTACAGATATATTGGAAAAGATGTGTAGATATGAATGACAGGCAATTAAGATTTATAGTAAGCGGGCTTGGAGGAAAAAGTAATGGAATACCTAGAGAGGATGGTTTTGAGATAACAGCGGCTTCTGAAATTATGGCGATATTATCTATGGCAAAAAATATAAGGGACTTAAAAGAAAGGCTAGGTAATATAGTAATTGGGGTAAATAAGGAGGATAAACCTGTCTTAAGTAAAGACTTAAAGGTAGAAGGAGCAATGACTGCTTTATTGAAAAACGCACTCTCTCCCAATTTGGTTCAAACATTGGAAGGAACTCCTGCATTTATACATTGTGGACCTTTTGGAAATATTGCTCATGGCTGCAACTCTATAATAGCAACTACTCTTGCTACCCTTCTTGCAGATTATATAGTAACTGAAGCAGGTTTTGGGGTAGATCTAGGTGGAGAAAAATTTTTCGATATAAAGTGTAGGGTAGGAAATTTTCATCCAGATTCGGTAGTACTAGTAACTTCTATAAGGTCCTTAAAGTATCATGGATTGGGAAGTCAAAAAGGGGCAGAAAATGAAAACACAGAAGCAATAGAAAGGGGGCTGCCTAATCTATTTCACCATATGGAGGTATTAAGAAATGTCTTTAAGGTTCCGGTAGTTGTGGCAATAAATAGATTCTCATCAGATACTGACAAAGAATTGGAATTTCTAAAAAGTAAGTTAAAAGAGATAGATGTAAGGTTTGCTGTTTCTAATGTCTACGAAGTTGGGGGAGAGGGAGCCTTAGAACTGGCTAATGAAGTATTAGATTCAGTTGCTAATGACTCTAATTCTTTTAATTTCTTGTATAAGTTAGAAGACTCATATGAAGAAAAGATAGAAAAGATAGCTAAACTAGTTTACGGCGCAGAAGGTGTAAATTTCAGTAACGAGGCACAGAATGATCTTAATAAGATATACAAATGGGGATTTACAAACCTTCCCATATGTATGGCTAAGACACAATACTCATTAAGTGACGATCCTAAAAAACTAGGGAGACCTAAGGGGTTCTATATAAATGTCCAAAGGTTAAAAGTATCTCTAGGGGCTGGCTTTATAGTGGCCTACACAGGTTCTATATTGACGATGCCTGGCTTACCAAAATCTCCATCAGCTGTTAAGATTGATGTAAATGACGATGGAGAAATTATAGGGATTATTTAGTATTTACCATATTTCTTAACTAGCTCTATTACACGCCTATAGTCTTCAAAACTTATATTCTTAGGAATAGAGTGATCGCTATGATATATATAGCCTCCACCTTTTTTGGCAACTTCAAACTTCTTACTTATTTCTTCCTCTATAGCAACTGGGTCTGTCATCTTCCTTACATCTATCCCCCCCATAAAGGCAATCTTATCTCCATATTTCGGTTTAAGCTCTAGTAAGTCCATTCCTGCTTTTACCTCTAATGGCTGGAGACAATCAAATCCCGCTTCTATTAGATATGGGATTAATTCCTTCACATTACCACAGGAATGGAGTATAACAGGCATATTATGCCTATGGAAAAACTCACAGATCATAGCATCAGTCTCTTGTAGGACCTTTTGATATGTCTTAGGAGAAAATAGAGGCCCATTCCTATAACCCATATCATTGTACAGAAAAGCTCCATCGAACTTAAATCCATGCTCCATCATAATCTTTGCCATCTCAATAAGTAATATAGCATGTGTCCTAAACATATCTATAGCCCATTCGGGATCTTCTATAAGAAGAATAAGTAATTCTTCAGTCTTTATATAAGACTGGAATTGATCATACCCCATAGCTGCACTGTAGGTGATGAACTTCCCATCCTCATAGGCTCTATTATAGGCATTCAGAGATGAGACCCAATCTACCCTAGTTATATCTGGCTGTAATCTATCCTTTATCTTATACCAATCCTCTTTAGATTTTATAGGCCAGTCTATTATCTCAGGTGTGGTGGAATAATCCCTAAAGTTTTTTCTTATCCCTCCATAAGGGGTAGTTTCAACTATATAAGTCTCATTTCTTTCCAAGACCTTTACCGGAAACCTAGGGGAAAGGTCAGCACCAAAACCAACTATCTCAAAATCAAAATATTCCGAGACAGGGATCTCCTCTGGTAATCCCTCCTTATGCCACCTACTTACAGTAGCACCCCAAATACTATCATGGATAGGAACTCTATCAGGTTCTTTATGCTCCAAAGCCATCCTTACCCTTTCCCTACTAGTCATCTTATCCCTCCTTATAAATAATCTCTCGGATCTACAGGCTTATCATTTATTCTTACTTCATAGTGTAAGTGTGGACCAGTAGTATATCCAGTCATACCAGTATAGCCTATAATATCCCCCCTCTCAATCCTTTTCCCTACATTCACTAATATTTTAGACAAGTGAGCATAAATAGTGCTAAATCCAAAGTTATGTCTCACAGCTACTGTAAGCCCGTAACCACTTCTCCATCCTGCATAGGAAACAATTCCATTTGCCGTAGCCTTTACCAAAGTTCCTATGCCTGTACGTATATCTATACCAGTATGAAACTCCCTTCCTCTAAATCCAAAACCAGAGGATATTGGGCCAAAGACAGGATAACCGCTGGGGACAGAAAACTTCCATTCATACAAGATTTCCAACTGAGATCTAACCTGATTTAGATTATCTTTTTGGACCTCTATACTATTACTCAGCCTATTAAATTTTTTATATATTTCCTCTAGTGTAACATCTGCTCCTCTAGAAGAATAAACCCTTCTACTTTTCTTATAAGAGAGGTCTATCTTTAAAGTCTTTTCTGTTAAAGCCTGGACCTGTTTACTCAGGGTCTCTAAATCTTCTACTTTACTCCTAAGCTTTTCAGCCTCACTATTTAACCTAGCAATCTCAGCCCTTTGTCTATTATTTATATCTTCGAGTTTTCTTAGGTCTTGAATCTTAACATGAGCTAAAGAGAGCTCATTTTCAAGTTTAACTATATAAAATTTACTCTTGTATAGATAACAAGAGAGAACTACTATTACCGCAATTAGCGCGGTAATAAATATCTTTGTATATTCCCACCTGTCAGTATCCATTCTAGCCTCCCTATATGTCTTTTATAGAATAACCTTCTTTTAACGCAATTTCTACCGCTTTCTTCTCTTCTTCCGTAAGGTTATTGTTTTTGTCCTTCGAGTAGGGTTTAAGATACAGATAAGATTGTTCTCTGGTATGTATAGATGTAAGTATAATCCCCTTATCTCCAGCCATAAAGGCCAAAGAAAAGCTAAGCTTACCAGACATACCAGGAAAAGCATCATATCTAGCTCCACCAATAGAGAGAGAAGATAAGATTAATTCTCCCTTTTGTTTCTCCTCAACCCTTTTTATATTAGCTCTTAAAATGATAACCACTATAATAAGTGCTATGTTTACTACTATTAATGCACCAATAGTAAATAGAATTATCTCATTCATGATTTCTCCTCTTTTAGTAAGACTAGACCAGGTTTAACCCTGTATCCTTCTCCCTTTGACTTAAATAATATCATCGTCCCACCGGTTTTTAGTAAAGGGAAAATAATAGACCTAAGGTAGTCGATTTCCCCTACCCCTCTCGAGAGAGCTATATCGAAAGCTCCAATAAACCTCTGAACATCTTTTAATTTATTAGCATCCATACATAATACTTCTACATTACTAAGCTGAAGTTTAGATCTAACTAGATTGAGAAAAGCAGTTCTTTTAACAGAAATATCAACTAATAAAAAATTAGCATCTTCTTGGACTATAGCTAAGGGTATACCAGGAAATCCTGCTCCAGAACCTATATCTATAATCCTCTTACCTTTCCAATCATTTATAATCAAAAGCGGAGCCAAAGATTCCTCTATAAGCTTTATAAAATCTTCTCTTTCTCTTGCACCAGAGAGGCTAAAACTCTTTCGTGCGTTTAAAAGTTCTTCAAGATACATCTCAAGTTTTGGATGCTTCTCTCTTATAAAGTTCCAGGTATACGAGTAAGACATCTATATCTGCTGGACTGACCCCTTGCAATCTACTAGCCTGGCCCAATGTCCTAGGTCTAACTTGATTTAACCTGTCGCGCGCTTCAAGTGAGAGCCCCTTAATACTACTATAATCTATATCTTCAGGAAGAACCTTGTCATCTAACTGACTAAACCTCTTAATCCTCTCCTCTTCTCTCTTTATATACCCCTCATATTTTACTTTAGCTTCTAGCCTAGTTATAAGCTCAGAAGAGAGTAAGGGCTCTTCACCTAACTTCTTCATAACATCCAAATAAGATACTTCAGGCCTCTTTAAATAATTATAAGCTGAGGCCTTTAGCTCTGGGATAATTGTCTTTCTTAACCTCTTTATCTCTTCTTCTACGAGTTTCTTTCTCTCTAACATCTCTTTATAAGTCTTCTCATCTATTAGACCAATCTTAAATCCCTTTTCCATAAGTCTTTCATCTGCGTTATCCTGCATAAGAACAAGACGATACTCTGCCCTTGAGGTGAGTATCCTGTATGGTTCTACAATCCCTTTAGTTATTAGATCATCTATAAGAACTCCAATATAAGCCTCACTTCTTTGAAGATAGAATGGAGCTCTTTTTTGAACATAAAATGCTGCATTTATACCCGCTATAAGTCCTTGAGCTGCTGCCTCTTCATACCCAGAGGTACCATTTATCTGCCCAGCAAGAAAGAGCCCAGAAATCTTTTTCGTCTCAAGAGTTTCCTTCAATTGATCTGGATAGACCATATCATACTCTATAGCATAGCCAGGTCTCATCAGCTCGACCTCTTCTAACCCAGGGATAGACCTAAGAAGTTCTATTTGAACCTCTTCAGGAAGACTAGTATACATACCTTGTACATACATCTCATTGGTATGAATGCCTTCAGGTTCTATAAAAACCTGATGTCTCTCCCTATGTGGAAAATGGACAACTTTGGTCTCAAAGGACGGACAATATCTAGTTCCCGTTCCAGTTATCTGCCCTGCATACATAGGTGCTCTATGGAGATTCTTTAGTACTATCTCCCTAGTCTTCTCAGTTGTAAAGGTGAGCCAGCAAGAGAGTTGCTTCCTACCAATAATTTCCGCCAGTTCGGTTCGATAGGAAAATCTTAAGGGGACCTCACTTGGTGGCTGCTCAGTCATTTTAGAAAAATCCACTGTCCTTCCATCGACTCTAGGTGGAGTTCCAGTCTTAAATCTACCTATTCTAAAACCAAGATTTCTGAGAGATTGAGTAAGCTCTTCGCTAGGTGGTTCTCCAGCCCTTCCTGCAGGGTAAGACACCTCTGTGCCAATAAAGACTCTTCCACCAAGAAAGGTTCCGGTAGTTATAACAACTGCTTGACCATAGAATTCTTGATTAGTCTTTGTTCTTACCCCTATCACCCTCTTACCTTCTACTAAAATATCTGTTACTTGAGCCTGTCTCAAGATAAGATTTAGTGTATTCTCAAGCTTCTCTTTCATATAGATATGATAAAACTTCTTCTCTACTTGAGCCCTATAAGCCCTTACCGCTATACCCTTTCCAGAGTTAAGAACTCTTATATGTATATAAGTAGCATCAGTAGCCCGGCCTATCTCTCCACCAAGGGCATCTACTTCTCTGACTAGATGTCCCTTTCCTGGTCCCCCTACAGCAGGGTTACAAGGCATCCAAGCTATGGTATCTAAATTTCCTGTCAAAAGCAGAACACTACAGCCCAATCTATTAGCAGATAGGGCCGCCTCTATCCCAGCATGTCCTGCTCCTACAACAATAACATCAAATACCTTCATTTTCCTACACAGAATCTAGAAAAGATTTCTTCAACTATATCAATACTAGCAGTCTCACCTGTAATTTCTCCTAATATATTATAACTCTCCCAAATCTCTCCTGCTATAACATCTATAGGAAACTTAGACTTAATACCCTCTAGAGCATTTGTAAGTCTATTTATACATCTCTTTATAAGTGCTTCATGCCTAGCATTTATAGGAACCACAATCTCTGGGGATGGGATGTTTCCCAAAAACTCCTTTAATTTTAACCTCAGCTTATCAATTCCTTCTCCTGTCTTACAAGAGACCTCTACAAATGGACCATAATCCTTTACATTATCAGTATAAATTACTCTACTATCTAGATCTATCTTATTTAAGACGATAATTCTCTTTTTCCCTCTTGTAATCTCCTCTATCTCTAAATCTTCCTCTCTTAATGGTTCGCTTACATCTACAACCCAGAGAACTATATCCGCATTTTCTATCGAAGATAGGGTTCTATTAACCCCAATACTCTCTACTAGATCTTGAGTATCCCTAATACCGGCAGTATCGACCAGAGTAATGGGAATCCCATCTATAGACAAAGATTCTATTATTGTATCTCTTGTAGTCCCAGGTATAGGGGTTACTATAGCCCTCTCCTCTCCTAATAAGATATTCAAGAGACTAGATTTTCCTACATTTGGCCTTCCAACTATCGGACAATAAAGGCCCTTCCTATAAAGTCTAGTAAAATATGCACCACCTAAAAGAGTACTAAGCCTTTCTATTATATTTGATATTCTTTCCTCTATAGACTCATAAGAGAATTCTACCTCTTCTGGGAAGTCTATTCCTGCTTCTAACTCAGCTATAAGGCCCTTTAACACCTCCATAATCGGTTTAATCTCACTACTCAATTTCCCTTGAAGCTGTATGTAAGAAGACTTAAGACCAATTTCACTTTTAGCCTGTATAATATCTATAATTGCCTCTGCCCTAGATAGATCCAACTTTCCGTTAAGAAAAGCCCTCTTAGTAAATTCTCCAGGCGATGCTAGTCTTGCTCCTAATTCTATCAAGAGCTTAATTACTAGCTCCTCCAAGACAGGACTGCCATGTACATAAAATTCAACTGTATCCTCGCCTGTATAGCTGTGAGGAGCCCTCATAATAAGTAAAAGACACTCATCTAACTTCTCATTTGTCTTTGGATTAATAATATGTCCTAAAACAGCTCTATGCGACGGTATATTTTCTAATCTCTTCCTAGTTTTAAAAATCTTTTGGGCAATATCTATAGCCGCAGGCCCGCTTAACCTTATTACTCCTATACCAGACTCACCGTAAGGAGTAGAAAGGGCTACAATAGTATCATCCATTTTTGGGCTTTAACACCACTATAACCCTCCTCTTCGGCTCTTTTCCCTCACTGTAAGTAATAACTTCTGGATTATTCTCTAATGTCTTATGGATAATTCTTCTTAATGCTGCAGGCATAGGTCTAAAAACAAATCTCTTGCCTGTCTTTTTGACTCTAAAAGCAGCCTTTCTGGCTAAAAATACAAGTTTTCTCTCCTTCTCTGCTCTGTATCCATTTATATCTAGTGTTACCATTACCTCTTCATCTATACTTCTTCTAATGTAGAGTCTTAGTAAATGCTGAAGAGAGTATAAAATTACCCCTTTCCTTCCTATAAGAAAGGATACATCATCTCCTTTTAGATTTACCCAGTATATATTATCCTTTAGTTCTACAGAGAGATCATACTTAAGTTTATATGGACCAAGTAATTGATTAATAAACATCTTTGCAAGACTTTCTATACTAGGCTTCTGTCTCAGCATATATAACCTCCATCCACTATTTTAGTACCCTCATTACATATACCTGCTGAATAGTTGTAAGGATATTGAAGACAAACCAATAAAGTATAAAGGCAGAAGGAAAGTTCTTAAATAAAATAGTAAAAATTATAGGTAAGCCTATATTCATAAATAGTTGACTACTACGCTGCGATGGGTCTTCACTTAAAGGTGAGGATAAAAAACTAGAAGCTACCATACTGATTCCATATATAATAAGTAGCGGAAGATCAGGCGACGCTAAACTTTTTATCCACAAAAAGCTTGCATTGGCGAACTTACTAGAATAAGCATTTATAGCACTATAGAGTATGGCTAATATGGGAAATTGGATAAGTAAAGGCAAGCAACCCCCTAAAGGATTTATTCTGTGTCTCCTATAAAGCTCCATCATTTCCTGATTTAACTTCTGTGGATCATCCTTATACCTCTCTCTCAACTTATTAAGCTCAGGCTGAATTCTCTGTTGCTCTTTAAGAGCCTTAAATTGTTGATGCGTTAGCGGATAAAGTATGAGTTTTACAATTACAGTAAATAAGATTAATGCAACACCATAGTTACCTGTTAAGTTGTAAAAGAAATCTAATATGCTCATTATAAAATTGTTTATGTAATTCATACCTTCAACCTTCCTTAATTATAATAGTGGGTCATAACCACCAGGATTAAATGGATTACATCGTAGGATACGTCTCAATCCTAAGAATATTCCTTTAACTAATCCGTATCTCTCTATAGCCTGATACGTATATTCAGAACAGGTTGGATAAAACCTACAGTTTTTGCCCAATAAGGGCGATATAAATAACTTATAAAATCTTATTAGAACTAAAGCTATCTTCTTCATCTCTTATATTTAGAGTAAGCCTCTTAATCATCTCCTTTATTTTTTCAAAATCAGCTTCCAATACTTCAGGCCTTATAACAAAGAGTAGATCATAATTATCTATAGAAAAATGCTCTGCTTCAAACGCCCCCCTTACTCTTCTTTTAGCCCTATTACGTAAAACTGCATTTTCAAAACCTTTAGTAGTAATAAATCCTATCCTACCCCTTCCTCTAACTACATATAAACTTATACCATCCATTATTAACCTTTTACCACACCTCAATATATTTCTTATATCTTTTGACTTGGATAATCTTTTCTCCCTGGGGAGCATTATACCGGGACTAATCTATGTCTACCTTTAGCTCTCCTACGCTTAATAACATTCCTACCGCCAGGGGTACTCATCCTAGCCAAAAATCCATGTGTAGTCTTTCTAGGTTTTCTATTTCTTTGAAAGGCTGTCTTCTTCATTATCTACCTCCTTCCATCCTTACGAATGAAAATAATACCACAACTAAGGGGTATTTACAAGAATCTATTTTGATAGTCTTTTTATCTCTTCTAAATCCACATTACTTCCAACAAGATTTATTCTAGATGAGTCTTTAATACCAAGATCAAGCTCTATAGCCCTTTTTATCTGAGGATGAGACCATATATCTCTATCTTGAATTGCAGTAGTAGTTCCTAAGCTCCTTAAGAGAGCTAAACCAACTATATCAGCTGCTACTCTATTTCTAGAAGCAATAATAACTCTTGGCTCTTTAACTTCTCCCTTATCGGGCCCTCCCCTTACAAAAACCCTAGTTGCATCAAGGATGTTAAGTTTTGGGTTAAATGCAAGGTTTAACTCTGCAATCATCTCTTTTATATTACCGGAACTATGCATAAACATCCTATCTGACATATGTATAAAACCAACAAAATTCTTTAAACTCATAGAAAAGTCTGCTATAGAATGAGTCTTTACTACTGCAACATTTATAATATGGTCAACTTCAGTAACTATTTTAGGAATTCTAAATCCATTAACCCAGTATTTAGAACTTTTTGGCTTTACAAGGACCCACTCTTCGTTATCTAGAGCTAATACTTCTGCGCCAGCCCCTCTAGCAGCTTGAGCTATTCCTACTTTTTCCATATTATACATAGTATTCTGCCAGAGAACACCAGAGCGGTCAGCAACAATTACCCTCCTAGCTCCACTTTCAAAGCACATAGAAACTATCTCTCTAATTACTTCGGGATTAGTAGTGCCAGGATAAGGGTCATCAGAGTTTACATTAGGTTTGACAAGGACAGTGTCTCCAGGTTTTATAAAATCTAATCCTCCAACCATAGAAACTGCCTTCCTTACAGACTCCCTAACAGTATTCTCCTTTACGATACTTACATCGACTATACTATGGATCTCTCTATTCTGAGTATTAGAGGCGACCGTAAAGTTGCTAGAGTAATTACTAATGTATAGCTTAGGCATATCTTTAGCTCCAATTTTTACCTGAGAGCTAGAGGAAAGTATAGCTACGCCTAAACCAACCTTAAACCACTTCAAATACTTATCATTCTCCATAAAACTCACCCTTTAATAAGTAGCGGACAAGGCTAGATCCCGTCCGCTACTTTCTTATCTAAATTATAACTCTTCTAACAAACTACTAAAAGTATCGTGGTGCTCTTCCTCATCCTCAAGTATATCTCTAAAAATTTCAGCAGTAGTTGTATCTCCCTCTTTATCAGCCAAAGATATTATCCTCTTATACATCTCTATAGCGTTCTCTTCATCTTTTACGTCCTGCTCTAACATTTCTTTAAGACTATTTCCAACATATATAGGTGTAGGCTTAGTAGTTGGGATACCACCGAGGTAGAATAATCTCTCTGCTATTATCTCAGCATGTTTCATCTCATCTATAGAAATACTCCTAAACTCTTCCTTAACAGCAAATGCCTTTACTCCTCTCCACTGTATATGCTGCCACATATACTGGATAGAAACTTGTATCTCTCTAGCTATAGCATCATTAAGTAGATTCAAAAGTTCTTGACTCACTTTTTGATAAGCCATCTAAAACACCTCCTATTTAAAAATGTTTATAGATAAATTTTATCATCCAACTTCTATAAAGTCAAAAAAGCGACATTCCTCAAAAATAATCTACCCGAAATTAGATTGTTTCCTCAAAATTAGTAAAAAGAAGAACCATCCTGTAGCTTATGTTATATTTATTCTAAAAAAGGAGGCTACAGGATGGTTACAACTATCCCAGAAGGAGTATACACCATGAAAGGGAAAATGTCTATAATTATCCATAACGCTTATAACTATCGTAAAGGTTCTAAGAAACAGAAAACTAACATCCTAAATGAACTAGAGATATAACCATGAATAATATCATATGTATTTCAGGAAGATTTAATTTTGAGGAAAGACGAAAGCGGTAAATTTGTATAAGTACATAGCTAAATTAGAAAGGAGCCCTTTTAATAAAGTGATTACACTTTAGGATCGAATTTTACTTGAAATTCCTACTAAGATATTTATAATAGGGAATTATGGAAATAAAAGGTTCGACTAAAATAGCAATAGTAATAGGACACCCTATTAGACATAGTATGTCACCAATAATGCATAACAGAGTATTTAAGGAGCTTGGTATGGACTGCTGCTATATTGCTCTTGATATAAAACCAGAAGGTATAGGACCCTTTATAAAGTCTCTTAGGTATACAAATATTCTTGGTGTTAATGTCACCATACCTCATAAGACTGCAGTTATCTCCTATTTAGATGAGCTATCAGAAGAAGCAAAAGTCTTGAAGGCGGTAAATACAATAAAGATAACTGAAGAAAAACTTGTAGGATATAATACGGACGTATTTGGTTTTGAAAAGTGTCTAGAAGGGCTAGATATAACCAATTCTTCAGCCCTACTTATAGGAGCTGGCGGAGCAGGCAAAGCGGTAGCGTATAGTTTATGTAGACTCAATGTGAAGAGATTATTTATAACAAACAGAACAGAAGAAAGAGCTAGGCAACTTATAGAATTCTTAACTGATCTATTCAATAAAGAGATAATATTTATCCCATTCAGTAATTTAGATTCATTAGGAATTATAGACGTCATAGTAAATGCTACACCTCTTGGTATGGAAGGTATTGAAGAGAGTTTAAGAATCCCCGGCTCTATAATTGGAAAGGAGACAACTGCTATAGACCTAGTGTATAATCCGCCTAAGACTGAATTTCTTAAGGTGGCAGAGACGCTAGGGGCAAAAACTCTAAATGGGATAAAGATGTTAGTATATCAAGGGGCAGCATCCTTTAAGATATGGACAGGTATAGAGCCACCAGTAGAGATAATGGAGGAGGCGATTAAAGAATACTTATGAGGTTTCTTACTGCTGGAGAATCTCATGGAAAGGCACTTGTAACTATAATAGAAGGTATCCCATGTGGTATCTCATTATCAGAAGATGATATAAACATAGAGTTAGATAGAAGAAGACAAGGATACGGGAGAGGAAAAAGGATGTCGATAGAATCTGAAAGGTGCCAGATATACTCTGGAGTAAGAAATGGTAAGACTATAGGAAGTCCAATATCTATAGTCCTTTTAAATACAGATTGGCAAAAGGAGCAAACTTCTATATTTATACCTAGGCCAGGGCACGCTGACCTCCCAGGGGTTATAAAATATCATACTAACGATATAAGAGATATATGGGAAAGGGCAAGCGCAAGAGAAACCGCTAGCAGGGTTATGGCTGGAGCAGTAGCAAAAAAACTCTTAAAAGAGTTAGGAATAAAGATTCTAAGCTTTACAAGAGCTATTGGAAATGTAAAGCTTGAGAAAGATATAGATACGGGCGACGAAAGCGCAGAAAGATTAATCGATGAGTCTCCTGTAAGATGTCCGGATAAAGAAATATCAGAGAAAATGATCGATCTTATAGATGAAGCAACAGAAAAAGGGGATACCTTAGGTGGAATATTTGAAGTAATAGCTCTTAATGTTCCACCAGGAATTGGAACCTATACCCATTGGGATAAAAGGTTAGATGGTCTAATAGCTCAAGCTATAATGAGTATTCCTAGTGTCAAAGGTGTGGAGATAGGAAAAGGTCTTTATAGCGCAGAGAATTTTGGTTCTAAAGTCCTAGATGTAATAAAATATAAAAAATCACGTCTTCCCTGGCCATTTTATAGAGAGACCAACTTTGCAGGGGGTATCGAAGGTGGTATGACTAATGGGGAACCTATTATTGTAAAGGGAGCAGTAAAACCAGTTCCAACCTTGAGAAAGCCCTTACCAAGTATAGATATAATTACTAAAGAAGAAACTGAAGCAGCTGTTGTAAGAAGTGATGTATGCATAGTTCCCTCTGCGGGTGTAATTGCAGAGGCAATGTTAGCCTGGGTTCTAGCTGACAAAATCCTAGAAGAATTTGGTGGAAATACAATAGAAGAATTGAAATCTAGATTTTTTCAGTATGTAGACTATGTTAGGTCCCTGTAAACCCATTATCTTAATAGGTTTTATGGCTTCAGGCAAGACAACCATAGGGAAAGAGTTAGCTAGAATCTTAAATAGAAATTTCATTGATACTGATATTCTTATAGAAGAGAGAGAAGGGTTATCTATAAGCGAAATATTCAAAAGATACGGGGAAGTATATTTCAGAAACATCGAAGAGAGGACTATTCTAAAAGCCATTGAGGACAAAAATACTGTAATAGCAACAGGGGGAGGATGTGTAACTAGAGAAAATGTAAGGGAAGCTCTAAGAGAAAAGGGCCTAGTATTTTGGCTAAAAGTAAATCCAGAAACTGTGCTGAGTAGAACAGAAAACGACAGGACAAGACCTTTGTTAGAGGGGGATAGAGAAGTAAAAGTTCGTTCTCTTCTTTTACAAAGAGAATCTCTGTATAAAGAGACAGCCAACTACATAATAGATGCGACAAAAAGCCCTGAAGAAGTCATTGCTGAGATTTTACAAATAATAGAGGAAAGAATCTAGGGAGTTCAATTCCTCTAAGCTTGAACATATTATTTATTCGGAATCGATTTGCTATGTTTTATCCCAATCAATATAATAATCTTTAACCTATGGGGACAATAAAAGTAAAGCTAAAGGATAATAGCTATAATATCTATATAGGTAGAGGTATTATAGAGAAGTTTAACGTCTTCTTTCCATCTAAAGAGGATAGAAAGGCTCTAGTTATAACTAATAATACAGTATGGAACCTCTATGGAAAGAAGGTATTAGATTCTATTAAGGGTGGATTCGTAAAGGTAGATACATTAGTACTACCTGATGGCGAAAGATATAAGACATTAAAATCTGTAGAAAAGGGATATAAAACTTTAGTAGAGAACAAATTCACCCGAAGTGACTGTATTATAAATCTAGGTGGTGGAGTCATCTGTGATACAGGAGGATTTATAGCTGCTACCTACATGCGAGGCATAGACTTTTATCAGATACCAACGACCTTACTAGCCCAAGTCGATGCTAGCATTGGAGGAAAGGTGGCGGTAAATCTTAGAGAGGGGAAAAACCTAGTAGGTGCATTCTATCAGCCCAAAGGGGTTTTGATAGATGTCAACCTTTTAGAGACTCTTCCCAAAAGAGAGCTCAATTCAGGATGGGCTGAAATAATAAAGGCAGGAATCATAGATGGAGAAGGCTTCTTCTCTATCCTCGAACGAGGTAGATATCCCTTAATTACTGCTATAGAAAAGGCTATTAGAGTAAAGGCAAAGATAGTAAAGATGGATGAGAGAGATAAGGCTATAAGAAAGATTTTAAATCTAGGACATACATTTGCCCATGCTATAGAATCGGCTACTAATTATAAAAAATATTTACATGGAGAAGCGGTAGCGATAGGTATTATGTATGCCATTAAACTTGGAGAAGCGCTTGGGGTTACAGAGCCTTCTTTAAAAGAAAGGGTAAGATCGCTCTTGGAGAGATTTAACTTGCCAACAGAACTCAAAAACTTAAATCCTCAAGACCTAATGTCATATTTCTATATAGATAAAAAAGCTACTACAAGCTCATTGTCGTTTATAATCCCAATAAAAATAGGGGATGTAAGAGAATTCAAGAATATAACGCCAGAAATATTAGGAGGTATACTAAAATGATTGAACTCCGGGACTTTACGAATGTATAAGAGAGGCAAACATGGTAATAGTACTATCCGATAATGCCACTGAAAGAGATATAGAACTGATATGTGAAAGGGTCAAAAGTCTAGGATATGGGGTAAATGTCTCTAGAGGGGTAGAAAAAACAATTATAGGTGTTATCGGAGCTAAAGATGAGCACAAACTATTACTAGCTCAGCAGTTAGAGTCTCTTCCTAGCGTAGAAAAAGTTATTCCTATCTTAAAACCGTATAAACTTGCTAGTAGAGAATGGAAGAAAGAGGGGACACAGATAAATGTGAAAGGGGTAGTGATAGGTGGGAATGAGGTAATAGTGATGGCTGGTCCTTGCGCAGTAGAAAATGAAGATAACATTATGCTTACAGCTAGAGCAATAAAAGCAGCAAATGCCAAGATATTAAGAGGAGGGGCATTTAAACCTAGAACTTCTCCGTACAGCTTCCAAGGGCTAGGGGAAGAAGGACTTAAGTTACTCTATCAAGCAGGGAAAGAGGTAGGTTTACCTATAGTAACCGAAGTACTTGATCCTAGAGATGTAGAGCTTGTAAGTCAATATGCAGATATACTTCAGATAGGTACACGAAATATGAGCAACTTTCCTCTTTTAACTGAAGTGGGTAAGACTAGGTTACCTGTCCTCTTGAAACGAGGATTAAGCTCAACCATAGAAGAATTTCTCTTAGCTGCAGAGTATATTATGTCTAGAGGAAACCATCAGGTAATACTTTGTGAAAGAGGTATTAGGACTTTTGAGCAAGCTACAAGATTTACATTAGACTTAACAGCAGTTCCCCTTCTACATGAACTCAGTCATCTACCTGTTATAGTAGACCCTAGTCACGGTACAGGGAGATGGCAGTTAGTCCCTCCTATGGCAAAGGCAGCAATAGCTGCAGGTGCCGATGGGCTGATAATAGAAGTCCATCCAGAACCGGCAAAAGCCCTTTCTGATGGAGCACAATCTCTAAATATTCCTATGTTCCAAACACTAATGAGAGAGCTAGCAAAAGTAGCGGAAGCAGTTGGAAGAAGTATATGAAGTCAATAGGAATAATAGGGCTAGGTATTATAGGGGGGTCTCTTGCCCTTTCTCTTAGAGAAAAAGGGTATAAGGTCATTGGGATGAATAGGTCAAAAGAGCCATTAGAGAAGGCTTTGAAGATGAATATAATTGATGAGGTAGCCCCTTTGGATTCTCCACCAGAATTAGATATGATCTTTGTGTGCACAGTAGTATCGGTTGTGCCGTGTTTTGTTAAGTTGGTACTAGAAAAGACTAAAAGTACAGTAGTAACAGATGTGGCAAGTACTAAGGGATTTATAATAAAGGAGCTAGAAGATCTGCCAAAAGAAAAACTAGCCCGGTTTATAGGTGGACATCCTATGGCCGGCTCAGAGAAAACTGGAATAGACTATGCAAAAAGGGATCTCTTTGTAAATGCTACATATTTCTTAACCCCTACTAATTATACATCTCAAGAAACTGCTACAGCTGTAAAGCAGATTGTAGAGTCTCTTGGAGCTAATCCTGTTTTTATTAATCCAGACGACCACGATAAACTTGTAGCCTACATAAGTCATCTTCCACAGATAATCTCAACTTGTCTTAGTGTAGTAGCTAAAGAGACAGTTAATGGAAATATAGTCTATTCTGGTAGAGGCTATAAAGATATGACAAGGTTAGCACAGAGTAGTTTCTCTGTGTGGCGAGATATTTTATACACCAACAGACATAATGTAATAAATGCTATAAGGGGATACAGAAATTTTCTAGGAGAAGTAGAAGATCTTATAAAAAATTGGGAAGAAAAAAAGCTAGAAAGAATCTTTAAGCTAGCAAGTGAATAACCTTTCTCTTTTTCTATCTTTAAACATCTTCTGCCTTAACGTTTTTATAGTCCATAATCTCTTGGTAGAAGTGCTAACTAAGAATAGTATACTAATAATTCATGCTATTTCTTAGAATACCCCCCCTTTAAAGGAACCTTTCGTTACCCCTAGAAGGGGTATAAGTCCTATATGCTAACATATGAGACCCTATTATCTAAGGGTATTTCTTGTTACTCTCCAAAAAGGAGGCTTATCTATTCTACGCTACTAGAACTCATCTCATACTTACCTTGCACTCCCTTTACAACCTTTCCAGCTCTCCTATTTCTAAAATAAGAACCAAACATAGAGGAAAGCCTAAGTGCCTCTTCGGGATATTTATCTATAAGATTATTCTTTTCTTTAGGATCCTCATCTAAATTATAAAGTTCATCCGGTTCTCCCTCAGGCCTCTGCACATAGCTCCAATGTAGGTCCCTAATGCATCGATCTATTCCTTCATAATAGCCCATAATTACAGTGTCACGATGGTTATCTCTATCACCCTTTATTACTGGCAAAAAACTCTTTCCATGCATACTACACGTATTATTCTTAAGCCCAATTATCTCTAATATCGTTGGTAAAATATCCGGAAACTGAATAAGCGCAGAAATTTTCTTACCAGCATACTCACCTTTAGGGAATCTCATAATAAATGGGACTTTAAACAATTCATTATACATCCTATCTGCACCCTTTAAAAACTTTCCATGATCACAGAGAGGATGCCCATGATCAGCAGTTATAACTATAAGGGAATCTTCATAATATCCTAATTCCTCCAGTGTATCAAACAGAGCTCCCAAACAATAATCTACAAACTCAGCCTCTCCTGCATATAGACCCTGAATGTATCTTATCTCATCTGGAGCTGCCCAATCACTTGCCTTCCCTCCCATTGGTAATATCAATCTAGGACCTTTATAATTTGGATCAGTATATTTATCAAACCTTTTTGGAGGGTCCCAGGGTTCGTGTGGATCGAAAGAGTCTATCCATAAGAATATCTTCTTATGGTCTCTACTTTTCTTCAACCAATCTATGGCTTGAGAGACAACCTGAGCGGGGAATCTCTTGTCTTCCTCTTCCATATCGTCTGTATTACTAAGAAATTGCTCCACTCTAGCCCTCCACTCTGTAGTATAATTTTCATTTACATAATCATTCACATCCCTTCTTGATCTCCAAGAGGTGTAAGGGTCATATTCTTGCCCTCTTATCCATCTATAAGAATGGAATCCCCTATGAAAGTTCATCCCAGGAGCTCTATAGTGGTATGTATCAGATATAAGTCCGCATACATAACCTTCCTCCCTAAGAATTTCTGCTACTGTTATGTCTTCTTTTGTAAGAGGCTGCCAAGGCCTATAAGGAAGAGTAAACTGGCCAGTCATCAGTTCTGTCCTTACCGGAATAGTCGGCAATCCCCCTGGGTATACATTGTAAAATACCACACTGTCCTTGGCAAATCTATCTAGATTTGGAGTTTTACATGGTGGAACTCCATCAAATACAGGTTTTCCTTCATTGTATAAACTTATATGGTCCTGTCTAAAACTATCAAGCATTATAAATATAAGATTCATCTAAATCATCTCCTTTCTTTACATTATGGATAGAACTTGCTATTTAAGATATTTGGCTTTTCTCCTTCTATCTCTTCTATCCTATCTAATAGTCTTCCTTTTAACTCGTCAGCAACATCCCTATATTCTCTTCTTCCTGCAAGATTGATAAGCTCGTAAGGATCGGCATAGAGATCATATAGTTGATATTCTACATAGGTATTACTCTTAGAATCTAGCCAACCATCCTTATCTTCCGCTATTACACAATACTTCCATCTCTCAGTCCTTATAGCCCTAGCGACACAAGATTCGCTAATCTGAATAAAGACCTCATTTTTCCAGCCTTTAATATTTCTATTAACAAGCGGCATTACACTCTTACCCTGCATACTTTTAGGGATAGAGATTCCTACTGCATCTAAAAGCGTAGGGGCAACATCAACTAAGCTCACTAACTCTGGAATTGTTAAAGATCTATTAAAACCAGGGCCATGGATAATAAGAGGAATCCTAATGGATGATTCATGACAACTACGTTTATACTCGGTATTCCTCGTTCTAAAGTGACAACCATGGTCTGAGAGAAAAACTATAATGGTATTATCAAATATACCTTTAGCTTTAAGAGTATTGACTATCTTTCCAAAACACTCATCTAGCCTAGCTATACAGCCGTAGTAATCCGGTAACTGTTCTTGCCAATCTCCAGGAAAATGTCTTAAATCATACGGAACAAAAGAATTGAGATACCTTTCTCTATATCCTTCTGGGGCAACAAACCTATTCATATCATTCTGATGATGTGGTTCTAAATATGAAACCACTAAGAAGAAGGGGTCATTTGACTGTTCAATAAAGTCTATAACTCTTTCAGTCAATGCATCTACTCTATAACCATCGATATGTATGAGATTACCATTTTTATCATAGAGATTTGTATCGTAAGGATGCGATGTGAATTCTAGAAGATTTGCTGCTTCCCAGTAATCTTCGAAACCTGCCCTATATTCCGGAGGAACATACCCGTATCCTATCTCATCAGGAGATAAATGCCACTTGCCAATATAGCCAACCTTATACCCAGCCTTCTTAAAGCAATAAGCTAGAGTATTATCCTCTACTTTAAGTCCTAACCCATTCCTCCAAACCTTATGTGTAGTTGCATACTGTCCTGTAAAGATACAACCTCTAGCAGGTGCACATACTGGCTGATTGGTAAAGGCAAAACTAAATATAGTACCTTCTTTAGCTACAGCATCTAGATTGGGTGTCAGATTTAAGGGACTTCCATATACACCTACCGTATCCCACCTCTGTTGATCGGTAAAAAATATCAAAACATTAGACTTTTCCTCAGCCACAGTAGTTCCTCCTTTAGAGTTATATTTTATTCCAAAATCTTAAATATTTCTCCTGAGTCCCGATAGACCTAAGGAATTCAAAGAGTTTTTTATGAATTTCAATCGCTATATCCTTGCGTTCATCTATAAGATTTAGCCTTTCTTTGGAGTCCTCTTTTATGTAATATAACTCAGATTTGACTTCGCCTAATGGATGCTGTTCTCTCTGAATTCCATCCACTATACTTGTGAATGAGGGTTCTTTAATAGCCTCAGGGTCTCCAGCATATATAAGTCGCCACTCATCTGTAGTCACAGTAATTCTCTGACCCGCTATAGGACCATATATAATAGCAGGAGAAGTTACAGCAAAATCTCTTATAGACTTAACCTCACCCTCTATAACCGGCAGAAAGCTCTTACCATGAGTAGTGCCAGGGTCTTCTATACCTAATATATCTAGGATTGTTGGCATTATATCAGGTGGTTGAACAAATGCTTTACATCTCCAACCACCCTTGGCATTTGGTAATTTAACTATTAGGGGTATATGGGCTACTTCTTCATATAGAGGAGCCAGTCCATGATAGTTTTTCTCTTCTAATATAATACTCTTACCTGTAAGGTTATGTTCACCATGGTAAAATCCATGGTCAGTAGTAAATATTACTACTGTATTGTCAAATAAACCTAGATCTTCTATCTTAGAGAGTAATCTACCAATCCATCTATCTACTAATGTTACTTCCCCTGCATATAGAGCTCTCATATGTTTTAATTCTTCTTGGGTAAGATAATCTGCAGGGCCATATCTCGGATATATAACTTCTTCCCCTTCATATCCTGGATCATACATATCTACATAATACTGCGGTGGATCCCAAGGCTCATGAGGATCAAATGTATCTACATATAAGAAAAATTTCTCATGTTTATAATTCTTCTCAAGCCATTTTATAGCTGTTTCCATTGTCTGAGCTACGAAATAATCAGATTCATATCTTCTATAATATGTATTTCTCAGATAGTGGACTACCGCATCATATGGATTTCTCAATTTTTTAGGGTCACAGGGAAATTTTATATCTATAGGATCAGTGATATACCTATCATTTTCCTGCCCCCTTATCCATTGCCAACCATAAAATCCTCTTTGAAAATTATACCCATCTTTTAATATATGTGGGGTATCAGCTATAAGCATAGTAATATATCCTGCCCTGTTTAAGACCTCAGATATCACAACTTCATCTTGTGGAAGAGGCGCCCAATCCCTATAGGTAAAGGTAAACTTTCCTGTAAATAGGTCGAGTCTATTTGGTACCGTTGGGAAAGAAGCAGCATAAGCATTATCAAACACAATTGCATCTTTGGCAAACTTATCTATATTTTCTGTATGGATCCAACTATTCCCATAACAACCTAAGAAATCACGTCTAAATGTATCAGACACAATTACTATTACATTCACCACAAATACGCCTCCTTTCAAAATAAAGGGGGATAGAAGAATACATTATTCCTCCATCCCCCTTTATTACAATTTTTTACTTCTGTTTTAAGAAGAACTGTTCTGGCCTATATCTAGCAAGATACACCCAGTCCCAAGCAAGTAGTCCACCCTCAGGTATATTTCTCAAATTATTCTTAGCTATTACCGGCCAAGGCTGTAAACCTACTGTACCAATTCCCCATAGATTTTCTACAAAAAGTCTTAACATCTCTTTTCCAGCTTCAATCTGTTTCTTCTCATCCAGAGAAGTTTGTACAGTCTCCCAGAGTTTAAGTGCTCTCTTTACTTCTTCGGGTGGTTCCTCTCCAGATTTACCCCATGTAGTATACCAAACAGCCCATTGAGGTCCAGTAGAAAATTCCCAAGAATTTGGAACAAAATGCCAAGGATTTAATATCCATAAAGGATCCGAACATTGTCCAGTATGCCAGATAGTAGCATCAAAATCTCCTGCCTGGCGTCTTACTTGGAGTAAACTTCTTTCAAGTTGTCTTGACGTAGTTTTAACTCCTACCCTACTCCAGTAAGTTTGTACTAGCTCAACTATAGATACCTTTGCAGGTCCAGCTTCACCTGGCCAGTAGTCTATAGTAATCTGCAACGGCTTACCATCAGGTCTCAGTCTGAAGCCATCTTTATCCTTCTTGTCTAGACCCATTTCATCTAAAAGTCTATTCGCCTCTTTTGGATCATATTCAGTATAAAGTTTTGCTAATCTCTCATCCCAAAATCTACCACCTCTAGGCAATATGACCGTCTGCAATGGTTCAGCCATACCATGGAATACCATCTGATTAATCTCATCTCTATTTATTGCTAAAGATAAAGCCTTTCTGAATCTTAGGTCATTGAATATTTTACGCATTACAGGGTCCTTATGATTTAGATTTAAGAATATCTCAGCCACAGAGGGCCAGGCAGTTTGATAATTAATTACACGATAATCCCCCTTCTTCTCGTTTTCTTTATATAGAGTATAGTTATCTAAGGTAGTATTCCACTGAGCAAGATCTACTTCTCCACTTACAACTTTTGCGGTATAGACTTCAACATTTGTAACTAAGGTCAATCTAACCCTATCAATATAAGGGAGTTGGTTACCTGCTGTATCTATCTTCCAATAGTAGGGATTTCTCTCTAAGATCGTTACCTCTGGTGTCCTACTTACTATTTTAAAGGCACGGATTACCGGTGCCTCAGGATTCTGTATTCCGTCAAAATAACCTATTGCTGACTTTGACTGAAAGAGCTGTATCCAAGAGTTAAATCCTTCCTTCTTAGCTAATTCATTAGCCTGAGGATTGTACTTAATATGAAATTGCTTTAGATAATGTTTTGGAAGATAAAAACCTCCTTCAGTAGCCCATGCAGCCATCTGTATTAATGCCGCCGGATAAGATATTGCAAATTGTAGCCGAATACTATAGGGACCTAACTTCTCTAGCTTCATCAGCTTTCCACCAGGAGCCCATACCTTTGGCTTAGATGGAGTAAGGTCATTATTTAATATTACATCTTTCCACCAGAATTCTATGTCATCTGCAGTAAAAGGTTGACCATCAGACCATTTTACTCCTTTTCTTAGCTCTAATATAAGTGTCTTACCATCTTTGGAAAATATCCAGGATTTTGCTAAGTTAGGAAGGATAGTCGATCCATCTTTGGGATCGAATGTTAATATAGACTCTTTACCCACTATATTTACCCCATCCTCAAAGTTTTGAGGATTAGTATGGATAATCCTCACTGTTCCTCCATATTGCCCAATCTCTTCTGTAGGTTCTATAACTAGAGGTTCACTTGGTAGTCTCTTAGTAACTGGTGGTAGTTTACCCTGTTTCACTAATTCGGCTAACATAGGTGCTTCATTGAGCTTGGCAATCTTTTTACCAGTTAATTTTTCGTACTCAGCAGGACTATTATACTGCTTTGGATAGCTTATTTCCTTAGCCAGGATAAAAGAAGTTGAACTTAAAACTAGACTTACACAAATTAAAATTAACACTAGTACTTTTACTAACTTCACTTCAATCAACCTCCTTCTTATTAATTTTCTAAATTTATCATACTAGTTGAATTATTAACTATCTTTCCCTATCAGATTATATGCAATCTTCTAAGTCATATCAATTAATCTAGGATTATTTGGATGCATATAAAGTTCTCTTTTATTCCAAAGTTCTACTAAATTTAGTCCCTTTATATGTTCATCCCACTTTAAAAACGGATCATTAGTACGCTTTAACCAACACTGAAGTATTCTCTCCATCTCTTCTCTGACAGATTTATACTTCGGATTATTTATCAAATTCTCCATCTGATATGGATCTGATTTATTATCGTATAGAATCCACCCTTCTTTACTCTGCCAACAAGCGTAGGTATATCTTACCGTCCTTATTCCCCGCCATTCTTTAATTCCTTGTGCATATCCTTCGTCTACTGGAACTATCTCTTGTAAGAATACAGAATTTGGAATCTTATCTTCTCCACCTAGCATTACTCTAGAAAGATCAGCTCCTTCCATCTTTTCAGGGGCTTTAATCCCTAAAAGTCCTAGTATTGACGGCACAATATCTATTATACTTAGCAAAGTATCGCTTCTTTTCCCTGCCGGAATATGCCCTTTCCACCTTATAATAAACGGGATATTTATACTCTCCTCAAATGGCTGTTCCTTCTTCATCATTCCCTGTGACCATAACATATCCCCATGATCTGAGGTAAATATGACTATAGTATCCTCACTCAGTCTACTATCATCTAGAAAATCTAAAATTCTTCCTAATTGCTCATCTAATGCAGTAATTGCCGCATAGTAATTGGCTACTGTCTCTTTTGGAGAAAGCTCAGCATCTTTAGGACTTAAAAGTCTTCTAAAGTCTATCTTTGTATTTGGTCTTAGAGTTATTTTGTCCGGGTTATATTTTGTCTTATACTCTTCAGGTACCATCCAGTAAGGATCGTGAGGAGGACCCCAAGATAAAGTCAAAAAGAAAGGTAAACTTTTCTTTCTAAGTGATTCTTCTATAAATTCTATAGCTAGATCTGTCTGTCCTATGGGTTCATATCCTTTAATGGGAATAGCCTCTGGTATATCTTTATAATAATACGCATTAAGGTAGTCATGAGAGCAATTCCATACTGCCCAAAAATCATCAAATCCGAGTCTTCTAGGACCAGGTGGAGTAAATTTATCTCTTGGCACACCATCCAAATGCCATTTACCTATATATGCGGTATGATATCCAACTCCCTTTAGTATCTTCCCTATACTTGGTATGTTTGTGGCTATAGGTAAATCATTAGTGATAGCTAGATGTGATAGTGGATACAATCCTGTTAACAAACTTCCTCTGCTAGGAGTACAGACAGGACTATTAGCATAAGACTTAGGAAAATACATCCCTTCTTCCGCCAGCTGATCTATATTAGGTGTAATTACATCTGGATTCCCAGCGCATCCTATATCCATCCCTCTCATCTGATCTGCAAAAATCAATAGGATATTTGGTAAATTATTAGACATCCCTTAATTTCCTCCTTTCTACGTAATTCCAGGGGAAGGATAGTTAACCTTCTCCTGGAGTAAAAAATTATATGCTACTGTTCTATATAAAATTGGCAGGCATTAAGAACCCCACCTGTAGCACCAAGTTCGTCTGTGGTAGGAATAGTAGTAGGAACGTTTCGGAAAGTATTCTTAACTATCCAAATTTTTGGCAATCTCTCACATATACCTATGTAGTAAAGCTCCTCTTTATGGACATTAAGAATCTCCCAAACTAGACTTTCCCTTCTCTTAGAATTTGGCTCTACAACAACTTGATCTCCTAATGCTATAAGATGCCTAATCTTTGGAGGTATTTCCTTCTGTAGCTCTTTACTCTGCCATCTACTTGCTATCTCTGGTAATCCTTTAAGCGTATAAGTATCTAACTGTGATTTAGTAAGCGTTCCCAAACCCTGAGCTCCAGCGAAGAGAGTTACATCATACAAAGCGCCTCTTCTTCTTACTCCCAATAAAGTAGAATCTTCAGCTTTTACTGCTGTATTTATACCTACTTTCTTCCAATACTCTGCTACCAAGTTAGCCGTATCAATCCACCATTGTATAGTTGCCGTTTCTATCGTTATAACTAATGGCTTACCATCTGGCCTCAATCTATAGCCATCTGGTCCTCTCTTTAATCCCATATCATCCAAAAGCCTATTTGCCTCTTTAGGCTCATATTTTGTATAAGCTTTAGCTAATTCTTCACTATAGAAAGGAGATTCTTTTACAGGAGCTACCTGTCTAACTTCTGCTTTATAGTTTCCAGCTGAAAATAAAAGCCCTACAATTTCGTCTCTATTAATAGCATAGGATATAGCAATACGGAATCTTTTATCATTAAATATCTTTCGTAATACAGGATCAGGATGCACATAATTGAAAACTATCGTTATAGCATTAGCTTCTAATGGAGAGCCCAATATAACTCTATAGTTTCCTCTATCCTTATGTTCTAGGTATAATGGATAATCTTTAAAATCTATCCCTATAGGATGGCTCTCCATATCAACCTCTCCACTTATAGCTTTCATTTTAGCTGTTTCTTCGCTTACTCCTATCTCTATAGTAAATCTATCTATATAAGGCAACTGATTCCCTTCAGTATCTATTTTCCAATAATAAGGATTACGATCCCACACTACTCTGGTAGCCCCAGTAATTGAGTTAACAGGCTTCCAAGCACTCAAAACAGGTCTTTCTGGGTTTGCCCATCTATCATTCCTATCTGAAAAAAGTTGATACCAAAAGCTAAAACCAGCTTTCTTTGCCATCTCTTCTAACTTAATTCTGTCTGTATATTTGGGATGAAATTGCGCAAGATAATGCTTAGGGGCAAAGATCTCTCCGTAAGATGGGTTAGCCATATCCTCTAAAAAGAGCGGATTAGGCTTACTAAATGAAATCTTTACTGTATAAGTATCTATTTTCTCTACCTTACCAGGAACCCCTCCAATAGAGAGCCAAGTAGGAAATATTGGTGTAAGTTCCTTGTTACATATGATATCCTCATACCAAAATATAATATCATCCGCAGTAAATGGTATTCCATCAGACCATTTTACTCCTTTTCTCAGATAAATTGTATAAATCCTTCCGCCACCACTTATCTTCCAGCTCTCAGCTAAATTAGGTAGTAT
>JBMFMV010000002.1:0-88975 GCA_049970495.1 bacterium | reverse complement strand
GGTAGAATTTGTACCCAAAATATTCTATAGCCATCTTTTGGGTACTGTTTAACATCTTCTGCTAGGAGTCTAAAGAACTCAAGTGGTTCTTCCCTTCCAATATAAGGATGGGTAACAAATAACTTATACATCTCTAGGGTAATGGAGTTAGGCATTGTATGGCTCTTAAGAGTTTCTATATATCTCTTTAAGTATCTCCTTGTCTCATTTTCTAGACGAATCACTTCTCTAAGTCTATCTATATCTAATCTCTTTCTAACTGCAGACTCTACTATAGATATCATCTCTTTTAGCTGACTAACAACATACCTTACCGCTTCGTCGTTGTAATTATAGGGAACATCTATTATAAAATATGGAATCTTATACTTATTAGCAATATACTTGAATGTATTAGAATTACCGTCACAGAGGATAGAAGAGGTGACTGCAAATTTAAGCCTTGGTAAGACAGATAATTCTAACGCACCTAGGAATGTCTTGTGATAACTACAGAGAGTATCAGATATACCTTCTACTGATGCCTTATCTATAAATGTATCCTCGCAGTAAAAGCCAGATACAAATGAAGAGTATGCCTCTATAAATAGGGGATATATATCCATTGCATGAAGGATTTCGGTTGGAGCAAAGAGATTTACAAATCCACTATTCTCTGGATTTCTCAAAGGTTCTAGGATAAACTGAAAACAGATACTATTCAGATACCTTAGTGATTTTGGCGTGTTCTTATCTCCTACATGGTCTACCCAGATCTTTCCTACCTCTAAGCCCAATCTTACTAAGCGTTTAACTAGTTCAGGTTTATGAAGATTCCTTCTTATTAGATTACCGTAAGTCCTTATAATCTTATCCATAGAATATATATTATCACATTGTGATATACGTCACATACAGGCATATTACTTGGGGGTATAATCTTAGTGGAAAGACTGGAAAATTTAGGAGGTGATGTTAAAATGAAAAAATTAGTAGTAGGCATTTTAGTGGTTAGTATTCTTCTATTGCCTGTATTGGCACTGGCAGATGAGGAGACTGGATTGGAAAGTAGAAAGATGGTGGATACTCTGCTCTCAGTATTCAGTAATCTCCTCACAGAAGAGATGATTAATGAGTTACGAGCTCAGGGGTATGGTTACGGAGAGATAGCAATAATGTGCTTAATAGCAAGCCAGAGCGGTACATCTCTAACTGATGTGATAAACTATGCAAAGGAGAATAACTTGGGCTGGGGTGAAGTTGCTAATCACTTTGGGGTCAAACTTTCTAAGTTAGGGTTAGTTCTGAATCAGAAAGATAGAGGAGAGTCTGCCGGAATAAGTTATCTCCGTCATGAAATGAATAAAGATTCCGATAAAGGACAGATTCAACAAGAGACACAACAGCAAATACATCAACAGAATCAGCAAGAGAATCAGCAAGTTCAATTACATATCCAACAGCAAACACAACAGCATATCCAAGAAGGACATGGCTCCAGTGGCGGAAGGAAGTAAGAATCAAAATATAGGGGCAGGATTTATCCCTGCCCCTAACTTAGGTGAAGATAGATGAAAAAGATAACCAAGATATCTTTGATAATAATACTGAGTTTTATCATTATAGGCAGTACAGTAAACATAGTATCTCCATATAGAGCTACTGTTACTAAGGCAGAAGGGATGGTGTTAAAGAAAGATAACTATCAGAATATTTGGGTCCCCGTAAGTAAAGGAGATATATTGGATGATGGAGATTCTCTTAGAACAAAAGAAAATAGTTATGCGGAGTTAAAATTCTCTGATGGGAGTATAGTTAAGGTAAGTGAAAACACAGATCTATCGATATATAAAGATTATCTTTCTCTAGCTATCGGATACATAAGATTATATATAACTAAGCTCTTTCCTAATTTTGAGGTAAGAACACCTTCGGCAGTAGCTGGTGTTAGAGGGACTGAGTTTAGTGTAGAGGTCTTGATAGATCAAACCACTATTGTTACAGTATACGAGGGAGAAGTTGATGTGACCGCTCAAGGAAAGACAATCAGACTAAAGAAAGGAGAGTCTGGTGTAGTAAGACCGAAGTCTCCTCCTACTATGAATAAAGGGGTATCAAAAGATGATATTGAAAAAGGTAAAAGTTCTTCTCACGGTTCGGGGAATAAGGGATCAGCTAAAGAAGACGAATCTAACCATCCCTTTGAACGTTAAAAGATGTAATCCTCTAGAGTGTCGATATCTTTTATAATAATATAACCCTTTTCGTTAACAATTAATTGTCTCTTTTCAAGGGCACTCATTATCCTTGAAACCGTCTCTCTAGATGTACCCAACATATCTGCTAGTTCTTGGTGGGTAAGTTTAAGAGAAATCTTTATGCCAAAGTCAGTCTTTTCACCATATTTACTTGCTAGCTCTATTAACATCTTAATGACTCTAGACTTTACACTATAAAAGGCGAGCTCCTCAATCTCTCTGTCCGCTAGTCTAAGCCTTTTAGCTAATATCTGTGCTATACTAAGAGTTATTATAGGGTATCTAACTAGAATGGACCGAAAGCCCTCTCTATTTATAAATATTAATATAGAATTTTCAATAGCTTCTGCCGTAGCTGATGCTGATTCTTCGTCCAATATAGACATCTCTCCCATGATATCCCCTGATGATAGAATAGCTAATACCTTTATCTTTCCGTCCTCAGATATCCTACTTATCTTGACTCTACCTTCTCTTATGATATAGAGCCCTTCTACCGTTGAATCTTGTAGGATTATGATATCTCCCTTTTTGTAGTATTTCTCTATAGAGATGGAATCTATCCTTTTTAATGACTCTTTATCTAATCTAGAAAAGATAGGAATATTTTTTAAAAGGTTTAGTCTATCCATGCCCTATTACCCTATAGGCAATCCTTCCTTCGTACTTTCCAGTTAATACTATCCTTTCTGTATTAATTGTACCTATAATCCTATTATAAGTTGTCTCTCCTATAATAATCTCCCCTGGATTTGCTATAGATTCTAAATACTCTGCCATATTTACCGTATCTCCTATAGCGGTATACTGAATCCGCTTCTCTGTTCCTATATTTCCTAGTATAACATTTCCAGTATTTATACCTATTTTAAGAGATATCTCATATCTTTTAGCCGCTTCCATGATTTCAAAGGCAGATAATAAGGCTTCTAATGGATGCTCATTATATCTTATAGGAGCACCGTAAATAACCATTACTCCATCACCTATGAATTTATCTAATGTTCCTCTATGCCTAAAGATGATGTCTGTTACGATAGAAAAATACCTATTCAAAAATTTTACTACCTCTTGAGGTTTATGTTCCTGAGAGAATTTAGTAAACCCGCTTATATCAATGAACATCACTGTAACTTCCACCTCTTCTCCTTCTAAATTCCATAACTCAGAATTGTTTAAATGTTTCTCTATAACCTCAGGCGGTAGATACATCTGGAATATGCTCCTTATTCTATCCTTCTCTTTTTTCTCTTTGAAGTATCCATACAGAGTAGTCATACTAACATCTGATATAGTTGAAAGAATTATAGGAAAACAATCAAATATTATTCTTTTAGTTGAAAAGATTATGTAGCTATTAGCGAAAGAAATAAGGATTATTAATAGACCTATAGAGAGGACTCTTAAAGGCTTTTCCTTCATAAGGAAGAAAGATAATGTGACTATTAGAGTAATTACTATAACAATCGTCTTTGAAACTCTTTTAGGAAATACCCCTTTAGTTATCGTATTTACTGCATTTGCATGAATCTCTATCCCAGAAATAGGCTCTTTGTATGATGGAGCCAAGAAATAATCTCCTAGCCCTTTAGCAGTTATTCCTATTAAAACCAGTTTATTTTTAAAAAATTCCCTAGGAACCTTTCTTTCTAGAACATTAACAAAAGGTATTATCTTAGGCCTTTTACCTGTGTAATTTATAAGTAGATTTCCATTTTCAGTGGGTAGATTATTAATAGTTCTATCTAGATAGGCTTCAGTTACTCTAATACTAAAGGCCTTTATCTTTTCATCCCCATAAGGTAAACTTTCAGGGAGACTGTAGATAAATCCATTTATCTCTGGTGTTACATTTATATGTCCCACCCCATAAGAACTCTTAGTAAGTTTAGAAATGGGAAGATATAGTCTGGCATCCTCTGTGTTATAATACGCCGAATATACTACTCTTTTTAGTCCTTTAGAGATAGCTGCCAACTGGTCATCGACTGTGCCTTCCGGTTCTACAAAGAGTATATCTACACCTACAGCCCTTACTTTTTCCTCTTTTAATATCTCAAGTAATCTTACAAAATAATTTCTCTTCCAGGGCCATCTACCAAGTTTTCCTAGACACTCATCCGTTATACCAATAACCACTATATCTTCTGAGAATTCTGCTTTACTTGAAAGATGGTAGAGATAATTTAGAATAGAGTAATTTATTCTATCGAATCCTCCAAAGAGATACATAAAAACTATTACAATACTGACTATAATCCAGATATATAAAAAGCCTCTAGAATTCAACCTCACTGAATTATTTCTAATACTCCGAACACAGTATCTGCCTTAATCTTTAGGTATGACTGATTGCTTCCTACACTAGGAGTCCTATAGGTTCGATCACCAAAAGAGATACTAACTCCATCAGGTGTTATAGTACTCCCAAATGCACAATCTATATCTATCTCTATAGGCATATTAGGGTCAATTTTTAATGTAGTATTAGCAAATACCGTAGCTATCTTTATAGACTTATTTAATTCACTAGGAGAAATACCAGTAAGATCTATATAGCCTCTACCAAATACTATATTGTACTCTTCTTCTAATGTCTCAGGCTTAATAGTCCTCTCACTGAATATGACATTAGAACCACTCTGTACTCTAAACTGCCCAAATATTAATGAAATCCCAAGATAGATAAGTATTACAGCCAAAATTATTCTAAAAATTGAGATATTAATGTGAAGACTATATTTTAAGATAACTAATATTCCAATGATTACCAATAATATCCCCCAAAAAATACTTCCATCTATCTTCATGGCTTGAATCCCTCCCTATATTTTTTATGATAATACCACTGAATTGGAGATATATCAAGTTATATGGGGGGCTATCAAAAAGTGAGTAACTATAAGGAACGTTTTGGTATAATATGAAAAATAAACTCACTTTAGGATAAACTATTAGGAGGAAAGATGAAAGACTTTCGAATTGAGAGGTATGATGCAATTGTAGAGATTATACAAGGCTGTTTAAATATAGTCTCTTGATTCGATTTTGTTATTGTAGTATCATAGCTTAAAAAGGACGCATAGTTCTAGTAGGTTCCCTTAAGGGGATTAAAAGGGAAAGCGGTGAAAATCCGCTGCAGTCCCGCTACTGTAACCAGCGTATGGGTCCTACAAGATGCCACTGGGAAACTGGGAAGGCGTAGGACCTGTGCTGGAAGCCAGGAGACCTGCCTATTAGGATGTATGCCAGATCCTTCGAGGAAAGGAGGCTTGGCATTATGGAGAGATTGAATACTTCATAGATTATTCTTTTAGAAATAAATCCTTTTCGTTTTTTGAGGTATTATGGGGGTAGTAATTCTTTAGTTTAAGGAGGGAAAGATAATGAAAAGGTTTATATATTTTTTAAGTATAATACTATCCTTTATACTTATAACTAACCTCTCTTTTGCTAGTAGTTTCCCTATAACGATTAAAGATGATGTAGGGCGTAAGATAACTATTTCCAAGGAGCCAAAGAGAATTATATCTACCGCCCCAGATGTAACAGAGATACTCTTTGCACTAAATTTAGGAGATAAGGTTGTAGGTGTAACTACATGGTGTAATTATCCAGAGGGGGCAAAGACTAAAGAGAAGATTGGAGATTTCGCTAATCCGAATATAGAAAAGATTCTCTCTCTAAAACCTGACCTTATAGTAGCTACAGGTGGGGTCCAAAGACAGGTCATAGAAAAACTTGAACAGCTTGGTATACCTGTATATGTCTTTTATCCACATAATATAGATGAGGTAATAAAGGGAATCTATACCATAGGACGCATCACTGGTGCAGAAGAAAATGCTAAGAGATTAGCTTTTGACTTGAAACTAAGAATTGCAAAGGTTACAAGTAAGGTAAGTAAAGTAAAGACAAAACCTAAAGTCTTTTTTGAACTCTGGCATGAGCCACTGATGAGTGCAGGACCTGGAAGCTTTATAGATGATATTATAAAGAAGGCAGGAGGAATAAATATTGCTGGAACTGCAAAGTCTGCTTATCCAATCTTTAGTCTAGAACAGCTTATAAAGGAAGACCCCGATGTAATTATAGGGGCAGAATCCAGTATGGGTGCTAATCCTTTAGAAATTGCTAAAAGACCAGGCTGGGATACCCTAAAAGCGGTAAAGAATCAAAGAGTATATACAATAAATGATGACATAATATTTAGGGCTGGACCAAGGTTAGTCTTAGCCCTTGAGATTATAGCAAAATATCTTCATCCGGAAGCTTTTAGATGAGTTTAACTTTTATACTTGGTGGAGCTAGAAGCGGTAAGAGTAATTTTGCATTAAGTTTAGCTAAAGGTAAGGAGGTAGCCTTTATAGCTACTGCCTTACCTTTAGATAAGGAGATGGATGAGCGCATAAGACATCATAAAGAGGAGAGACCTTCACATTGGAAGACAGTTGAAGAACCAATCAACTTGCTCTCAGCAATAAAGAGTATTGTCGATGTTGATATTATAATCTTAGACTGCCTCACTATGTGGGTTTCAAATCTTCTAGAGATATGTACAGACGAAGAGTTACTGAAGATGTCTGAAGATATTGCCATATACTCTAGGGATATTAAAGCAGAGGTTATCGCAATCTCTAATGAGGTTGGTCTTGGAATTGTTCCGGAGTATCCGCTTGGTAGGAGGTATAGAGACCTGCTTGGTAGGGTAAACCAAACCTTTGCCAAGTATTCTAATAAGATATTCTTTATGATAGCAGGAATCCCTTTGGAGGTAAAGAATGAATCTAAGCGAAGCAATATCTAATATAAGACCCTTAGATAAAGACTCTCAGAATAGGGCTTGGGAAAGATGGGATAACCTTACCAAGCCCCCTAGGAGTTTGGGTAGACTGGAAGAGATTGTAGTTCAACTAGCAGGGATAATGAGAACTGATAGACCAAAGATAGATAATAGGTATATTGTTGTTATGGCTGGAGACCATGGAGTAGCAAAAAGTGGTGTAAGTGCATATCCCCAAGAAGTAACTGTACAGATGGTATATAACTTTTTATCCGGTGGAGCAGGGATAAATGCAATTGCTTTTAAATCCAATGCCAATGTGTTTGTAGTAGATGTAGGGGTTGCTAAGAAGATTGAAACTTCCCATCCCTTTTTTAGAGATTACAATGTCCTTAGGGGCTCCGAGGATTTTTCTAAAGGTCCTAGTATGAGTAGAGAGTCAGCTATAAAATCTATAGAGGTAGGAATAAAAGTAGTAGAAGAGCTGAACGCTTTGGGTTTTGATATATTGGGAACTGGTGAGATGGGAATAGGTAATACTACTCCAAGCTCTGCCATATTGAGTGTATTTTCCTCTTCAACCCCTTTGGAGCTATTAGTGGGACCGGGGACAGGGCTAGACCAAGAAAGGATAAAAAAGAAGATAGATATTATATCAAGAGCTATAGAGTTTAATAAACCTGACCCTAATGATCCGATAGATGTCTTATCTAAAGTTGGAGGACTGGAGATTGGCGCTATAGCAGGATTGGTTATTGGATGTGCCAGTCTAGGTAAGCCTGTCATAATAGATGGGTTTATTTCTACAGTAGGGGCTTTATTAGCGTATAAGATAACTCCTAATGTATTACCCTATATTATACCTTCACATCTTTCTAAAGAACCTGGACACAAAGTTGCATTAGACCTTATGGGCCTTAAACCACTACTTATGCTAGATATGAGATTAGGAGAGGGCACTGGTTCTGCTATTGGGATGCTTGTTATAGATTGTGCTCTTAGTGCATACTATAATATGAAGACCTTTGAAGAAGCTGGCGTGTCTAGAAATGTCTGAATTTATAGAAGCCCTTAGATTTCTGACAGTAATACCTGTAGAGGCTCCTTTTGATGAATCTGTTTTAAGGAGAAGTCCTAGATTCTTCCCATTAGTAGGCCTATTTATAGGAGTTGTTTCTCTTTTAAGCTTTTTTATCCTTTCTAAGCTTTTCTCTAAAGATATATCTTTTTTTATAACTATATTTGTATGGGAATTTATCACCGGAGGCATCCATATAGATGGATTTGCTGATACATTAGATGGGCTTATGAGTAGAAAAGATAGAGAAGGAATATTAGAAGTGATGAGGGATAGTAGGATAGGGACCTTCGGAGCCTTAGCTATATTCTTCATTCTTGGAATAAAATATCTTGCTCTTAAGAACTCAGGCAATATTTCTGTTTCTCTTTTACTCTCCCCTGTAATAGCTAGATTTTTGATTACTCTTAGTATCTATCTATTCCCCTATGCAAGAAAAGAGGGAAAGGGTAGTATCTTTACTGGTGCTTTAGCTAAGGAGAATTTAGTCTTTGGATTTATTATAACCCTTGCTTTAGTTATAGTTATAGGAAGGCTTCATGGTTTGATAGTCCTCTTTTCTAGCCTTTTCTTTGGTTACCTCTTTAGTCTATATCTAAACTGGCGTATAGGTGGGCTTACAGGAGATAATTACGGTGCTATATGTGAGTTTACTGAGGTCATTGTGCTTTTAACGCTATGAGTATTTATATAATAAGACACGGAGAGACAGATTGGAATAGAGAAGGTATATATCAGGGACAGACCGATACGTCTCTTAATGAGAACGGTAGACAAACTGCTAGAGAACTTGGGAAGAGCTTAAGTAGGATAAATTTTTCCGCTATCTATTCTAGTGATTTATTAAGGGCAAGAGAAACAGCAGAGATTATAAATAGTTTCCTAAATGTTCCAATACACTATACTCAAGACTTGCGAGAATTAGACTTTGGGGATTGGACAGGAATCTCTATTTGGGAGATGGAAGAGAAAGACCCTGAACTTTTTAGGAAGTGGCAAGAAGATCCGTGGAATATCTCTCCACCAGGTGGTGAAACCTTTAGAGAACTGACAGAGAGGGTAGTAAGAGTTTTAGAAGAGATAATCAAAAGGCATAAGAGCGAAGATATATTAGTAGTATCGCATGCAGGACCGATAAAGGCTATGATCTTTGGTTTATTATCCGCTACAGGAAAGGCTTACTGGAACATCAAAATCTCTCATAGCACGGTTGTAGTTATAGATAAGGATACTGATTATAGGATTAGTATGACTGAGATTTTAGACGAGCCATAAAGATTAAAGGGGCTGGCTAAAAGCCAGCCCTATATCTAAAGGTATTATTCAAGTATGGTCATTATGAGATGGGTATAACATCCTGTTAATTAAATATTTAATTATTGTAAGAAAGATTTTAGATTTGATGTGGATTTGCACTTCGATTTTCTCCAAAGATGCATCTATTAAGGTATAAAGATAAATATCCTAAAATTCGAATAGAGAACTTTAATAGCATAATAGAAAAGATACGGATAAAGTATGGAGGACATTTTAGCTTTGTAGATGCACTTATCTTTGCGATTTTGACAAAGGAAGTTTTAGAGAATTAATATATTTGATGTCAACAAGAGGTAAAGAAAAGATGGAGTTGGAGGGATGGTACGTTTTTATAAAATCTTATTTTTATTAGTTTTAGTATTAATATCTACGCAGGCTTTAGCTAGTGAAAGATTTAGGATGAATGTCAGGGCAGGTGTAGAGGAGGAGATAGTAGGGGTAGAACTTGAATATAATCTTAGTTATAAACTTTACATTAATGGAGGTTTTGGCCTTAATCTCCAATTTTGAAGATACTAATATTACAAGATTTAGAGTAGGCCTTGGTATAGGATATACTACATACCTAAATCGTACTAGAAGCTTTTGGGAATTAGGGGTTTTAATAGGTACTTATAGCGGTACGTTAGAAATAAAGCCATCACTAGGTGTATCTGTAAGTGTAAGTAGGTAAGGTTTACGCGGAGGTGTTTAGAAGAGCCTTATAGATGGCTCTAGTCTTTAGACACATACTCTCTAATGTAAATTCTTCTCTGTACCTTCTATAACCTCCTTCTCCTAGAGAGACTCTTAGTTCTTGGCTATTAATAAGTTTTTCTATGGCTTGAGCAAGAGCTGTAGAGTCCTTAGGAGGGACAAGAAGCCCAGTTTTACTATCTTCAATAATCTCAGGAATTCCGCCAACATCTGTTGCTATAACAGGGACCTTCTGAGATATAGCCTCTAAAAGTACAATACCTAAAGCCTCAAAAAGTGATGGTAAGACAAATATATGGAAGTTTCTAAAATAGAATCTGGCATTTGGAAGAGCCCCTAGGAAAAAGACCCTATCCTCTACATCTAGTTTCTTAGCTAATCTCTCTAGATTCTCTTTTTCCTCCCCGTCTCCTATTATTACAAGATTTAAGTCCCTATACTTATCATAAAGGTAGTTAAAGGCTTCTATAAGATAGTTTATTCCTTTAAATTTAGTAAGTCTTGCTGCTGTCCCTATGATAAAGCCTTCTATATTTATAGGAAGTTCTCTTTTCTCTAAAGTTTCAGGTATTCCGTTATGGATTAGAGTAATTTTCTCTTTGGGTAATCCAGCCCTAATTAGCTTTTCTCTTTCATAGTTAGCTACTGCTATGACTTTGTCTGTCCATCTTTTATTTATAAAGGCAGATATTCTATAGTCGACATTGGGGAAGAACGTATTATATCCATGACAAGTAAATACTATCGGGGTATGAGGTGTAATACTCCTAGAGATATAGACTAATTCATGAGCCCCATGTATATGTATTATATCTGGCTTGAATTCTTCTATTATCTTTCTAAGCCCTTTTTTATACTCTCCTACATTTGTAAAATTAAGCGGTATAATCTCTATATAGGGTATACTATTCTCTTCTAGTAGCGTAAAACCTTTTCCATATGGAGCTACTACTAATATCTGATAGTAGTTTCTAAGATATTTAGAAAGTTCCAATACATGGGTCTCGGTTCCGGCAATGCCAAAATATGTTAGAAGGTATAAGATTTTAGGGTTCATAGAGTTTTATCAATTAACTAACTCTTGTCTGTCTCTTTCTAATAAATAAAATTGTGACTAGGGTAATTAGTATTGTTATTACTAACACTATTAGATAACTTATTATTTTAGATTATTTACCTGGTTCTACCAGCCTACCCATGAATAAGATACTGCCAGAACGTAAGTCTCTTATGAAAAAGATAAATGGTCTATCGGCACGGAATATAGTAGGCATAATGACAGCTTTAGTAGCCATTATAACTGCAGTAGCGGCAGCTGCCTCTGTTCCTTCCTCATTTACCTCTATAAAGGCTTGATGGATGACGCTAGATATGTGTAAATCTGGTTTTGGAGTCATCCCTGAGAAGTCTGCTTTTATCATATCGAAGGCATCAACCATACCCATCTTCTGTAACGGATCATTAAGTACAAATCTTTTCTCCATTTTGAATCTCGGTATGTAGACTTCAATTTCTCTTTTTGAAAGTGTTGATAGCCAATTCTTTAACTTCTTTGTTGTAAGGCTTCTCTCCACCTTAGAAAGTGGCACATCAGGTTTAGGAAGGATAATGACCATAGATAGGTCTTTTCCAGTATAAGGCATCTCTAAGACCTGAACATCTTTGTCCTCTTTATAGTTAAACTCTGATTTTTGATACATCATAGGGATATCTACTTTAACCTTTTCAGAAATATAGAAAGGCATATCCTTAGTGTTTTTAGGATCAAATTGCGATTCCCATTTTCCTTTAAAGTATATCGCATTGGTTAAGACAAGACGGGTAAGTTCATTTAGATCTCTTGGACCTAAGAGATTCTTTATCTTGCCGTTAGTCTTATCCTCTACCCATTTATTTATCATCTGTCTAGTCTCTTCTCTAGCTATATCATTTATAAAATCTACCTCTTTGAATCCAGCATCATAGTATTTGTTTGTTATGTCTATGAATTCTTGTAAAAACTTATAGCCTTTTTGCCCCCATAAGGCATTGGCTATAGACAACCGATAATCCTTGGTATTAGACTGTAATAGTTTTGCTAAATCATAGAAGGCTTGATGCAATTTCTCTTGAGGAAGTGTAAAACGTAAGACCTTAGCCATCTGCTTAGCTGTCTCTCCCTTTGCCCCTGCATATGTCATACTAAGGGCAGAAGAGATACTATAAGGAGAAAGGAAGATATTCCCCTTTTCAGTGGATAATCTCCTATATAAATCTAAAGCAAAGGCATTATTACCAGAAACTAAGGTATTTACATCGTTATTGCCTAGAGTAATATTAGGGATAAGCAAGAGTCCAATAATACCTATTAATAAAAAGACTTTTGTAGATAGATGTCTATCTTTCATAATTTACCACTCTCCGATTTTTAAAGATATTTATCTAAGTTTATAGCACATAAATCTAGTTATGTAAAGTTTATAAAAATAAAACCCCGGGATATTATCCCAGGGTTTATTTTTTCCCAGGTTTAAATTACCTTAAGACAGTTACATTTGCTGCTTGCGGTCCTTTTTCTCCCTGGACAACGTCAAATTGGACCCTTTGTTCTTCTTCTAAGCTTCTATAACCTTGGCCCTTGATCGCTGAATAGTGAACGAATACATCGCCACCATCATCTCGGGTAATGAATCCATACCCTTTCTGTGCATTGAACCACTTGACTTTACCTGTTGCCATTACAAATTCCTCCTAGAATTTTAAAGTGGACTCTTTGTCCAAAGAACAGTATACTCTTTATTTATATATCTGTCAATAGCTCAACGGATTACACTCTTTAAAAATTACTGTATTTGTGATATCATTATGAATATAAAAGCAAAAAACATTATAAAAGGAGGTTTTTATGAAAAGGATTCGACTAGTTGCTTTAGGTTTGGTTTTATCTCTTCTAGCTTCTATTTTCTCTCTAACTCCTATCTCGAGTGCCCCGGTAAAATTGAAGATAGGAGTTGCTATTCCTAGTGCAGACCACGGTTGGACTGGTGGGGTAGTTTGGTGGGCCAAAAAAGCTATAACAGATTGGCAGAAGAAGGACAAGAATGTAGAGTTCTTCTTGGTAACGGCTGAGTCTGCATCTCAACAAGTAGCACAAGTAGAAGACCTTATGGTAAAAGGAATTAATGGTCTGGTAATACTAGCACATGACTCCGCTCCACTTACCCCTGTAGTAGAGCAGGCAAAGAAGAAGGGTATATATATTGTCTCTGTAGACAGAGGACTTACCAAACCGGTAGAAGATGTCTATATAGCTGGAGATAACCCTGGTTATGGAAGAATAGCCGCTGAGTATATAGCCAAGGAGTTAAAGGGGAAGGGTAAGATAGTAATACTAGAAGGTATCCCTTGTGTAATTAACACGGAAAGGGTAGAGGCATTCAAAGAGGTTATGAAGAATTATCCTGGAATAGAGATCCTAGACTCTCAACCTGCTTATTGGTCTACTCAGAAGGGACTAGAAGTTATGGAGAATTATTTGCAGAAGTACAAGCAGATCGATGCAGTATGGACTGGTGATGATGATGTTCTTAAGGGGGTCCTACAAGCTTACAAGGAGTCTGGTCGTAAAGATATAAAACTCTTCGTAGGTGGTGGCGGCTCTAAAGATATTGTGAAGATGATAATGGATGGGGACCCATACGTTAGGGCAACTGCGACTTATCCTCCTTCTATGATAGCTACAGGAATTAGTCTTGCTGTTATGGGATTAAGGGGACAACGTTTGTCAAACTTCTATCAAAGACAGATTCCCTCTAAGATTATCTTAGCTGCCGAATTGATAACAAAGGCAAATGCTAAGTACTATTACGAACCTGATTCTGTGTACTAATTAAGAAAATAGTAAGGGGTAGCGTTAAGCTACCCCTTACTGTATAGATTGATAATTTGATATGAGAAAAATAATAAGGACTGAAAATATCTCTAAAGAATTTTCTGGGGTCTATGTCCTTAAAGATATAAGTGTAGATATAGAGGAAGGGGAGATTTTTGGCATTATAGGGGAGAATGGAGCAGGGAAATCTACATTTATAAAGATATTAAACGGCACATTTACCCCAACTAAAGGAAGGATCTTCTTTGATGAAAAGCCTGTCTATATTAGAGATGCAAGTGTAGCAAAACATCTAGGTATAGCCACTATTCCTCAAGAGGTAAATCTTATAAATACACTAAGAGTATATGAGAATATCTTTTTAGGTAATGAGTCTTTTGGAAGATTTCGTATTTTAAACAAGAGAGATATGATACAAAAGGTAAGAGAACTTTTCGAAACACTAGAAACAGAGATAGACCCTCAAGAAAGGATAGCAAGTCTAAGCATAGCCCAGAGGAGAATGGTTGAAATAGCAAAAGCCATCTCTCAGAATCCTAGGGTCCTTATAATGGATGAACCGACAGAGTCATTAACCTTTCATGAAGTAAGGATACTCTTTGACCTTATAAAGAGGCTTAAGGAGAGAGGAGTAACAATAATATACATATCGCATAAATTAAAAGAGATTAAAAACATATGTGATCGGGTTATGATTTTAAGAGACGGGGACCTTATTAGTGTAGATAAGATTACTAATATAGATGAGAATGAGATGGCAAGAAGAATGGTTGGAAGAGAATTAAGTACTATATTCCCTTCTAAAGTGATACCTAGTAATGAGATTGTCTTAGAAGTGAAAGATTTAACAATAGATGGACTCTTACACAGTATAAGCTTTGACTTAAGGAAAGGTGAGGTGTTAGGTTTTGCTGGATTAATAGGTTCTGGGAGGACAGAACTAGCGGAAGCGATAATTGGTATTAGAAAGATCAATAGAGGAAAGATATTTATAAAGGGTAAAGAATGTAGGATAAATTCCCCTGAGGACGCAGTAAGGTACAGTATAGGTTATCTTTCAGAAGATAGACAGGGAATTGGTATATTAAGAAACTTTTCAGTAAAGAATAACATAACTCTTACTTCTCTTCCAAACTATTGTAACCACCTTGGGCTAATAGATATTAAGAAAGAGATAGATAAGGCATACTATTATATTGATACATTCGAGATAAAAACACACTCTTTAGATACAAAACTGGAATTTTTAAGTGGTGGAAATCAACAAAAGGTATCTTTTGCTAAGACCCTTGATGCTGAGCCTAAAATCCTTATTTTAGACGAGCCAACTAGAGGTATCGATGTTGGAACAAAGAGGGACATATATAACTTTATTCATAACCTTGCCTCATCTGGGCTATCCTGTATACTTATCTCCTCTGAGTTAGAGGAGATAATAGGCATGTGTAATAGAGTTGCTGTAATGCATAATGGAAGAATAACTGGCATCTTGGAAGGTGATGAGATTAATGAAGAAGAGATTATGTTATACGCTACAGGATTAAAAGAAAAAGGAGAGACATATGGATAATGTATCCTCTTTCTTAAAACGTATAAATTATGAAAAATATGGGTCTATTATAACATTAATTATCCTTTTTATAGCATCTTCTATCGCTAGTCCATACTTTTTGCAGATTCAAAACATACTGAATATCCTCAGACAGGTCTCATATACGGGTATTATTGCTTTAGGGATGACCTTTGTAATTATTGGTGGTGGCATAGACCTATCAGTAGGCTCTATGACCGCCTTAATAGGTGGTATAATCATCCTCACCCTTAATCGTTTTGGTGGGGATTTTGGTGCAATTCTTATAGCTGTTCTTTTTGGTATTTTCCTTGGTCTTGTTGGAGGGGCAATAAACGGTACCCTAGTGACTAAAGGAAAGATAGCACCTTTTATTGTTACATTGGGAACTATGGCTATATTTAGGTCTCTGACACTATATATAAGCAATGCCGGAGAATTTCGTTCAATTAGTGATAAATATCCCTCTATAGGAATGGGTTCTTTTCTTTTCATTCCTATACCTGTTTGGATCTTTATTGGCTTAGCAGTAATTTTTCACATCGTACTGAACAATACTAGGTACGGGAGATATATATGCGCAGTAGGTTCAAATGAGAGGGTGGCCCAATATGCAGCTATCAATGTTGATCGCGTAAGACTTATATCTTATATAATAGTCGGATTTTCTGTAGCGGTATCGGCAGTCCTTTTATCCTCGAGACTGAACTCCATAAGCTCCTCTAATGCAGGACTGAACTTTGAACTAGATGCAATCTCTGCAGTAATTATAGGTGGAACGCCTATGATTGGAGGTAGCGGTTCTGTATTTGGAACTGTCGCCGGTGCTATTATCCTTGGAATCATAAATAATATGCTGAATATGCTCGGTGTTTCGCCATACCTTCAAGGGACGGTGAAGGGTCTAGTAATTATAGGGGCAGTACTGTTACAGAGGGGAAGAAGATAAAAATCTTAGCTTCCAGTAGGGCTATATAATTCCATCGTAGTAAAAGAGATACTATCTAGAGCTTTTATAATGATATATTCCCTATGAATAACATCGAGGAGGGCATTTAATAAGCCTTCTAATCGTATTCCTTGAGTAAAACTTATTTTATGCTATCTCTGCTATTTGCTTAAGATTCTCTCTTATAATCAGAGCGATTGCTCCCCTTGCTGCTATATCCTCTTCAAGTGTGGAAAACTTAATCTCAATACCTTGATATACCTGGGGAACTGAGTGTAATGCTATCTCTCTCTTTATAGTGTCAAGAAGCATATTGCCAGCAGAGTTTAGAGTCCCTGCAAGGATTACCAGCGGAGGGGCAAAAAGGTTTATTACATAACTAAATCCCAATCCTAGATATCTTCCCGCCTCTTCTATAAGGTTTATAGAAAATTTATCTCCCTTTAGCGCAGAGTCAGCAATATCTTTAAATAAAATTACTCCCTTTTCCCTATATACTGAAGTCAATAATGTATCTATTCCCTCATTTATAGCCTCTATAGCTTTTCTCTCTATAGCTAATGGAGATGCAAGAGTTACTAGGCAACCTCTACTCCCACAGAAGCACCTCGGACCTCTAGGGTCTAGAGCAAGATGGCCAAATTGTCCTGCAAACCCGTCCTTCCCTCTTATTATCTTTCCATCAGAGACAAGACCGATGTTAAATCCATTTCCTGGTCCTGAGTTAAAGTACACAAAGTCTAGGTTATATTTCCCCTCCCCATAGATAAGTTCTGCTAAAGTTGCCACATAAAGTCTAGCATCTAACTTTACTGGAACGTTAAATCTCTCTTCTAGTATAGCTTTTAAAGGGACATTCTTCCACTCTTCACTTGAGGGAAATGTTAGAGAGATTCCATTTTTATAGTCTACTAGTCCATGCATCCCAATACCTATGCCTTTAATTTTATCCAAACTAATATTGTTTTCCCTTATTAATGAGTCAATACTTTCTATAATTGTATTAATGAGATAATCTTCACTATGATTTTCAAAGATAATCCTTTTTATTGCCTTTATATTTCCTGCAAAATCTGCCAATGCACTCTTTACACGAACATCTGTTACCTCTAATCCTATGATATATCCATAATCCTCATTTAACTGTAGGAACGAAGCCCTTCTACCTCTAGGCCTAAGGTCATGCCCATTTCCTATCTCTTTAATTACTCCAAGTTCTATAAAATCATTTACTATATGAGTGATTGCAGTAAAACTCAGGTCAAAAAGCTCTGCCAGTTTTGTCCTTGAGATAGGTGCGTGCTGACTTATCGCAGAAAGTATATCTGCCTTATTTGAACCTAATCTTATTATACTGTGCCTTCTTTTCAGGTTCTCCATAGCAAAGATTATAATTTCATGGGATAATAAAGTCAAGGACAAAATTTTTAGCTATGCGGCAAATATTACAATTTTGTCCGTTATTTATAAAATGGTCGCAAACTCTTAGTATAGATATGGTATAATGTCTTTGAGAAGAGTCATAAAAACTTTAAAGAGTGAGTCTTAAAATAAAATCAAAGGGGTTTAGTTAGGAATATGATTGCAAAAAAAGAGAAGATAAATATATTAGATGTTGCCAAAAGAGCAGGGGTTTCTCCAGCTACCGTGTCGCGAGTTCTTAATAAAACTGCTAAGGTAAGTCCTGAACTTACAAAAAGGGTCTTATCTGCGGTCAGTGAATTAAACTATGTTCCAGATCCATTTGCCCACGGTATGAGGACAAAAAGGACAAAGAGTATAGGTCTTATTATATCTGATATAACTAATCCGTTTTTCCCAGAGTTAGCAAGAGGTGTAGAGGATTATATAAGCTCTGCTGGATATTCCTTGATTCTCTGTAATACAGATGCAAAAACTGAGAATGAAAAGAAGTATGTTGAGTTACTCCTAAACAAGGGTATAGATGGGCTTATGTTTACATCTCTAAGGATAGGGGAGGATGTTATAAGATCGCTTTTAGCTGATGGGGTTCCTTGTGTACTTGTTGGCAGAAAGCCAGAGAACATAAAGGGTCTAGTTTATGTAGTGACCGATAACTATAAAGGGGGATGCATTGCAGGGGAGTATCTTTTTAGCCTTGGGCATAAAAGGTTTGCACATGTTTCAGGACCTTTAGATAACTCTGCTGGTAGAGAAAGGTTAGCTGGATTCTTGGATACACTTAAGAGATATAAAGTAAGAGAAAAGGATGTTGCTATAATAAATAGTGATTTTACAATGGAGGGTGGATATAAAAGTGCTGAAGATATATTAAAGTTAGACCCTCTTCCTTCTGCTATTTTCTTTGCAAATGATGCAATGGCTATAGGGGCGTTACAGAGGTTTTGGGAAGAAAGGATAAGCATACCTGAGACATTTTCTATTATAGGTTTTGATAATATAAAGGTTTCAGGACTTATAGCCCCTCCTCTTACTACAATAAGTCAAGAGATATATAACATCGGACAACTTTCTGCCAGAGAATTGATAAAGATTATAGAGGGAGGAAAGGGCGAATCTACTGTCCTTGAACCTAAACTTATAGAAAGGAGATCCTGTAGATGTTTAAAGTAAGTTTTGTCATACCTTATGAAAATTTAGAAAAACTTGAAAGATACGCCGATATTATAAGTTCTTTAGGATATCATGGGGTAGAGCTTGGCATAAAAGACCCTGGTTTAGTAGATGCCAAAGAGTTAAAGGCTATTGTTTCTAAATTTAATCTTATAATCCCTGCTCTAGGGACAGGGAGAGCATTTACTGAGGAGGGAATTTCTCTTTCCAATAAAGATAGTAGAATAAGAGAGACCTCTATAGAAAGGTTAAAAGCTCATATAGATTTAGCCATTGAGACTTCTAGCATGGTTATAGTTGGGCTTATAAGGGGGAATGTGTATGACGAAGAGGGTATTAATTACTTTAAATCTGCACTAAAGGATACATGCCAATACGGAAGAGAAAAGGGTGTAAAAATCCTCTTAGAACCTATAAATAGATATGAGGTCAATTGGCTGAATACTATAGATGATACTTACAATTTTATAAAAGACTTAGATATAGATAATCTTGGATTGTTGATTGATACATTCCATATGAATATAGAGGAACCTTCTATTGTAAGTTCTATATTTAGATTTAGAGATCTAATATGGCATGTGCATATAGCAGATAGCAATAGACTATACCCTGGTGCTGGGCATATAGATTTCAAAGATATATTCAGGGTTTTGTCTGCCATAGGGTATGACGGATTTGTCTCTGCAGAGCTTATAAATAAGCCTGATGTAGAGACTGCAATTACTCGAACAATGAAATTTTTGAGTAGTATCCTATAGAAAGAGGAGGGATTTTATGCGTGCAATAGTAAATTATGGTCCACTTGACTATAGATTTGAGAATGTGCCGGATCCTGTCCCGGGACCAGAAGAGGTAGTCATTAGAGTAAAATCTAGTGGTCTATGTGCTAGTGACCTTAAGTGTTATCATGGAGGTCCGTCATTTTGGCAAGGCAATCCTCCATATGTAAAAACCCCTGTAATACCAGGCCATGAGTTTGTAGGAGAGGTTGTGGCTCTTGGTGAAGGAGCAAGAGAAAAATATGGTCTTGAGATAGGAGATAAGGCAGTAGCGGAACAGATACTTCCCTGCTGGGAATGTAGATTCTGTAAGACAGGGAAATATTGGATGTGTGAGAGAAACTATGTTTTTGGTTTTCAGGGGGGAATTGACGACGGGGGTATGGCTGAGTATGCAAAATTTCCTAAGGGCTCTATTATTCATAGGGTTCCAAAAGAATTGCCAGATGAATACGGAGCACTTATAGAACCACTATCCTGTGCAATTCATGCGGTAGAAAGAGGAGAGATACAGCTCGGTGATACAGTCGTTATCTCCGGAATGGGGCCTATAGGGCTTATGATGCTACAGGTTGCAAAACTAAAGAATCCTGGGCTTCTCATAGCATTAGATACAAGAGACTTTAGGTTAGAGGTGGCTGAGAAACTTGGAGCAGATATCGTTATAAATGTAGCTAAAGAAGATGCGGTAAAAAGGGTAAAAGATTTAACAGATGGATATGGATGTGATGTATATATAGAGGCAAGCGGCTATCCAAAATCTGTTCCGCAAGGATTGGATATGATTAGAAAATTGGGGACTTTTGTTGAGTTTGGAGTATTTGCCGAACCTGCAGTTGCTGATTGGACAATAATAGGTGATAGAAAAGAGCTCAACATACATGGCTCTCATTTAGGACCTTATAGGTATCCACTTGCTATAGATTACCTTGCAAAGGGTATAATTAGGGGCGACCTTATAGTTACCCATAAACTTCCACTAGAAAAATTCCAAGATGCCATTAAGATAGCAGAAGACCCAAATAGTAACTCAATAAAGATACTGATTATTCCATAAAAATAGGAGGTCTTTATGTTTGTAAAATGGAGGATGACTCCGAATCCTATAGTCATAGACCCTGAGACAAGCATACTAGATGCATTACATATTATGAAAGAGAATAAGGTAAGAAGACTTCCAGTTGTTGCTCATGGAAAACTTGTAGGTATTGTTACAGAAAAAGACCTAAGGGAATCCCCTTCTCTGAAGGCTACAAGTTTGAGTATATATGAACTTAATTATCTCTTGGCCAAAACGCCTGTAAAAGAGGTTATGACTAAGGACCCTATCACTGTTACACCTGATACTACGATAGAAGAGGCAGCGGTAATAATGAGAGACAATCAGATAAGTGGATTACCAGTGGTTGAGGACGGAAAGGTTGTAGGGATAGTCACTGAAACAGATATCTTTGATATGCTTGTAAAACTATTAGGATTTAGAAAAGGGACAAGGCTTACCCTCTCTTTAGAAAATAGAATAGGTGCCATAGCTGACCTTGCAGACATATTTAAAAATCTGGGGATAAACATAATAAGCATCGTTGTCTTTGAAGAGGAATACAAAGAGGAAGGAAACGTTGTCGTAAGGGCTGAAGTTGAGGATATAGATAGATTAACTAAGGCGCTGGAATCTGCAGGTATAAGGATTGTACATATCTCAAGATGAATATAGGTGAAATAGCTAGTATTGTTAATGGAGATATACAGGAGATACCACCAGATACTCTTATCGATTCTATAGCTATTGACTCTAGAAATGTAGGAAAAGGTAGCCTCTTTTTCGCCCTTAAAGGTGAGAAAACCGATGGACATAATTTTATACATCAGGCCATGGAAAATGGAGCTGTTGGTACAGTTATGCATAAAAAACTCCCATTCCCAGGAATCTTAGTAGAAGATACTACAAAGGCATTATTCGAGCTTGCAAGTGGCATAAGAGGAAGATATCCTATACCCCTTATAGGGGTAGCTGGTAGCAGTGGGAAGACAACAACGAAAGAGTTTATATACTTAGTTTTAAAAGAGAGATATAGAGTTATAAAATCAGAGGGAAATCAGAATACAGAGTTCAGCCTTCCCCTTATGGTATTTAAGACCCCTAACTTTGAAATAGCAATCGCAGAGCTTGGAATGAGAAAACCTGGCGATATGAGGCTACTTGCTATGATAACTAGACCAGATGTGGTAGTATTTACACACCTAGATAGAGAACATTTAGAATTTTTTAACTCTTTTGATGATGTTATTAGAGAAGAGCTAAGTATTATAGACGAGATAGAGGGTTTACAGGTTATCTATAATAAAGATGACGAACATTTAAAAGGACTTAAAGGCTTAAGTTATGGTATCTTATCAGATGCAGATATCAAAGGGTTCGATATAAAGTTAAGGAAAGAAGGGACTGCGTTCAAAGTTGGATATCCCAATGGAGATATCTTTGATGTCTATATAAATGCATTTGGCAGACACATAGTTGAAGATGCCCTTTCTGCTTTAGCTATTGGTTGGTTGTTTAATATTCCTAGCGAGCTTGCTATAAAAGGGATAGAGGAATTTAAACCCTTATGGGGGAGAATGGAGCCTATAAGACTTAGTAACGGAACACTTATCATTTTTGATGGTTATAATGCAAATCCCCTCTCTATGAAAATGGCTATAGATACGGTAGAGAGTTTAGATTATAGTAGTAGGCTTTATATACTTGGAGATATGCTTGAATTGGGTGAGGAGACAGAGGAAGCGCATAGGACTCTAGGAAAACTGCTAAAAGATGTAAAGGGTGACATAATCCTTATAGGGAGAGCAACCTATATTACTCACAAGTTATTAGAAGATAGGTCTCTGTATTTTGAGGACATTGAATCCGCTACTTCTTATATAAGGGCGGTTATACCAAATTATGACTTGGTTCTAATAAAAGGTTCCCGTGGAATGAGACTAGAGAGATTGCTAGAAGTCATAGAAACTGATAAGGAGGTAGACTATGGAGGAATTAGACAGGTTAAACAGAATATTGAACATGGTAATAAAATATAATCAAGCTCTAGTAAGGGTTAAGGATGAGGAGGAACTCATTCGAAACGTAACTGATGTATTTCAGAAAGCAGGTTTTATATCTAGGATAACACGGGAGAAACAATCGGATATAACTGGTTACGAAACTCATTTAACATTTCCGTTAGAGCTAGATAATATCTCGTTAGGATATCTTGAGATATTCAGTAATGAATCTTTAAGCGATTTAGAATATACAATTTTAAAGGTCCTTGCCGATGATATAGTCTATGTAGTACTCGCCTTAAGAGATAAGAAGGCTTTAGAGTCCTTAGGGAAAAGATATAAAACCATATTTGAAAATGCGCCTATAGCACTTTTAGAGGGAAACTTTTCTTCGATAAAGAGGTTTTTGGACAAAATCGAATCACTAGGTATAACTGACATAGAGGAATACCTAGATAAACATGAAGGGGAAATCTTGGAGTGTCTAAATAATATCATAATTACTGATGTAAATAATGCATGTATCAGACTTTACAATGCAAAGACAAAAGAAGACCTATTAAGGCCTAAGATTATAGATAGAGGACCTATAAAGATTGGAAAAGACCTTATTATCACTTTTTACAGAAAGAAGATAGAATTTGAAGGAGAAAGTATCAATTATACTTTAGATGGAAAACCTCTTTTTGTATATATAAAGACATTTATACCGCCAGGCTATGAAGATAGCTTAGAAAGGGTGATAGTATCTATTGTAGACATAACAAGACAGAGGATGCTTGAAAATGAATTAAGGAAAAGTATAAATGAGGTAGTGGAATCGTTCTCCAAACTTGTAGAGCTTAGAGACCCCTATACAGCAGGACATCAGGCAAGGGTAGCAAAACTTGCCTGTGAAATAGGTAAAAGAATTGGATTAAGCCAGAGGGATTTAGAAGACTTAAGAATAGCTGGCTTATTACATGATATAGGTAAGGTGATTATACCGGCAGATATACTTAATAAACCTGGAAGACTTAACGATCTTGAGTTTGCCTTAGTAAAGCTTCATCCCAAGACTGGGTATGATATATTAAAAGAGGTAGAAGCGTTTTCTAATATAGCAAATATAGTTTTACAGCATCATGAAAGGCTTAATGGTTCAGGATATCCAAACGGCATTAGGGATGGGGAGATAATATTATCCGCTAGGATCATAGCTGTAGCAGATGTAGTTGAAGCGATGTTATCACATAGACCATATAGACCTGCCTTTAGACTAGAAGAAGTCGTCGATGAATTAGAAAGGGGCAAGGGAATATTGTACGATCAAGATGTCGTCAATATATGCAGAGGTCTTTTAAGTGAGGGATTTAGTTTTTAGATAGTTGTGATATACTATATAGTAGAAAAGGATGGTGATGAAATATATGGTTTGGTTCTGGTTAATAGTTATTGGTTTGATCCTATATATAATTACTATCTATAACCGTCTTGTAACTCTTAAAAATAGAGTAGATAATGCTTGGGCTCAAATAGATACGCAGTTAAAAAGAAGGTATGACCTAATTCCAAATCTGGTAGAGACGGTAAAGGCTTATGCAAGCCATGAGAGAGAGATCTTTGAGAAGATTACTGAACTCAGATATAAGGCGATGAGTGCTGGTAATATATCTGAGGCGTCTCAGGCTAATAATCAATTAACCCAGGCTTTAAAAAGTCTCTTTGCTTTGGCTGAGGCATATCCTGAGTTAAAGGCAAATCAAAACTTTTTAAGTCTGCAGGAAGAGCTATCAAATACTGAGAATAAGATTGCATTTGCCCGTCAATTTTATAACGATACCGTATTGGAGTATAATAGAGCGCTAGAGATGTTCCCAACAAATATCCTTGCTAGATGGATGAATCTTACCCCTAGAGTTTATTATCAGATTCCCCCGGAGGAGACAGGACCAGTAAAGGTACAGTTCTAGGAGGTGAATGCCCTTGAGAGAAACACTTTATGACTTGATTTCTGCTAATAAGATAAAGACATGGATTTTTATGGTTGTATTTAGTCTATTATTGGGACTTGTCGGATATGTTATTGTAAATCTCTTCAATTGGGGAATATCTGGTTATGTAATGTTTGCCTTCTTTATTGTCCTCTATAATCTTATAACGTACTACTACAGTGATAAGATAGCATTGGCATCTGTAGGGGCAAAACCTGCAGATCCTTATGAATTTAGGGTCTTACATAATGTAGTAGAAGAGGTTGCTATAGCAGCAGGGATACCAAAACCTAAGGTGTATATAATCAACGATCCATCTCCTAATGCATTTGCTACAGGAAGGAATCCCAATAATGCATCGATTGCTGTTACTACAGGGCTTCTCCTTCTGATGGATAGAAGCGAACTACAGGGAGTTATAGCCCATGAGATATCTCACATAAGGAACTACGACATACTCCTCATGACTATAGCTGCAATAATGGGTGGGCTTATAGTACTTCTTAGAGATTTTCTCTTCTTCTTTAGACCTTCTAGAGATGATGACAGAGGTGGTAGCGGTATTCTATTCCTTATCGGTATACTTCTAGCTATAATATCTCCAATACTAGTTGCTCTTATAAGAGCTGCTATATCTAGACAGAGAGAATATCTTGCTGATGCCTCTGGGGCTATGATTATTAGAGACCCATCAGCACTAGCCGATGCTCTAGAAAAACTTCTCCACTTCCATAAGAAGATGGTTAATGCAAGCTCGGCTACCGCTCATCTATTCATAGTAAATCCCTTTGGGGAAGACAGAGTCTCGTTTACAGGACTGTTTGCTACCCATCCCCCCCTAGAGGATAGGATAAGGAGGCTTAGAAGTCTAGTTATATAGGTGAAAATAGGCATAATCTCTGATATACATAGCAATTTAGAGGCTCTAAATACTGTTTTGGAAAATCTTAAAGGAAAAGTTGATGAAATAATATGTCTAGGGGATATAGTCGGTTATGGTCCAAATCCAAGAGAGTGTTGTGATATTGTTAGAAGCGCTAGAATATTCTCAATATGTGGTAATCACGATTCTGCCTGTTATGATGATAATCTTATAGACTATTTTAACCCATTTGCTAGAGAGGCAATCCTGTGGACTAGGTTACAACTATCAGATGACTATATAGCATATCTGAAGAGGTTGCCATTTGAGGAGGTGCTTTATGGCTTTAGGATAGTTCATGGTGCACCTGGAGATCCCTTTGAGTATATAACAACAACCGCGGAGGCTAGGTCTGCTTTTATGTCCTTTGACGAAGATATATGCTTTATTGGGCATTCTCACATTATGGAGTATTTTGAGCAGAGAAAGGGCTCCCCAATAGTAAGACAACTCCCTCTCAAGAATCAGCAAGAGCTTATTATCGAAGAAGGGAAGAGGTACATCATAAATGTTGGTAGTGTAGGACAACCAAGAGACGGAGACCCAAGATCTGCATATGTGATATATGATACTGTAGAAAAGAAGTTGACTGCTTATAGAGTTTTTTATAGAATAGATATTGTGCAGAAAAAGATGCAATTAAAAGGGCTTCCTCCACTCCTCTGGCAGAGGTTAGAGGTAGGAAGATAGGCTTTTAATTTAAATATAGACCACGAAGGTCATATACTCAACCGAAGTTGAGGTCCTTTGTGGTCTATATTTTTTATCAAGAGGTGATTTAAAATGAGCATAGAGGAAAGGTTTGAAAGACTAAGAAAATTAATAAGGGACTTAAAGAGTGTCGCAGTTGCTTTTTCTGGCGGAGTTGATAGTACTTTCCTTTTAAAGGTTGCCCATATGGAACTGGGAGATAACGCTATTGGTATAACAGTAGATAGCATAATACATCCTAAATGGGAGATAGAATCTGCTAAAGAGATTGCTAGGATGATTGGAGTAAGGCATATAGTTTTAAATGTAGATGTATCTAACGAGGAAAATATTATAATGAATCCACTAGATAGATGTTACCACTGCAAGTTGATAGTCTTTTCGATGATAAGAGAAACCGCAAAAGAGTATGGGATAGAAAATATAGCTGATGGTTCAAATGCCGATGATATAGGCGATTACAGACCAGGTATGAGGGCATTAAGGGAACTTGGAATCTTGAGTCCGCTTATGGAGGTTGGATTAAGGAAACAGGAGATAAGAGAACTTTCAAAAGAATTAGGTCTCCCAACATGGAATAAACCTGCATTAGCATGTTTAGCAACGAGGATTCCCTACAATACTAGGATAACAGAGAGGCTGTTAAATATGATAGAAGAAGGTGAGAATTTCTTGAGAGGTTTAGGAGTTACTCAGGTCAGATTGAGACATATAGATAATCTTGCAAAGATAGAAGTCTTATCTGAAGATATGTCTAAGATTCTAGAGCATAGAAACATTATTGTTGAGAAACTGAAGTCTATAGGTTATACTTATATAACTATGGACTTGGAGGGCTATAATACAGGAAGTATGAATAAGACAATAAGGAGTTGATAAGATGGACCTATCTATAATAAGAGAACTCTTGTTAGAAGTAAAGAATGGCTTAGTTGACATAGACTCAGCCTTAGAAAGACTTAAGTTCCTTCCCTATGAAGACCTCGGTTATGCTAGACTTGACCATCATAGGGCTTTAAGGAGAGGTTTCCCAGAGGTTGTTTTCTGTCAGGGGAAGACAACTGAACAGTCTGTAGAAATTATAAAGAGGCTATCAGAAAAGAATAATCGCATCCTTGCTACAAGGGCTAATAGAGAGATATATGAAAGGGTAATAGAGTTTTTACCTATGGCAAGGTATAACGAACTTGCCAGGACTATAGCTGTAGTCAAGGATAAAATAGATCCAGTTGGTCATATACTTGTTATAAGTGCAGGGACAGCAGACTTACCAGTCGCTGAAGAGGCAATCGAGACTGCAGATATTATGGGAAATAGAGTAGAGAGACTCTATGATGTTGGGGTAGCTGGACTACATAGACTCTTAGGGAGTCTAGATAAGATAAATGAGGCAAAGGTACTTATAGTTGTTGCAGGGATGGAAGGAGCACTTCCAAGTGTAGTTGCCGGTCTTGTAGATAAACCTGTAATAGCTGTTCCTACAAGTACGGGATACGGAGCAAGTTTTAAGGGATTATCTGCATTACTTACTATGCTTAATAGTTGTGTCCCTGGAATAGCTGTTGTAAATATAGATAATGGCTTTGGAGCAGGCTATCTTGCAAGTATAATAAACCACATTGGGGAGGATAAATAATGAAAGTTGTATATTTTGACTGCTTTAATGGTATAAGTGGAGATATGATCTTAGGAGCCCTCTTTGATCTAGGATTAGATAGAGAGGCTTGGTCTAGAGAGTTAGATAAATTAGATATCCAAGGGTATAAAGTTAAGATTGAGAAGAAAAGAAAAGGTCCCTTGATGGGTACAGACATTGATATCATTATCGAAGATAAAGTTACTCATAGGCATGCCAAAGAGATCTTAGACATAGTTAGTGATAGCAAATTAGATGACGATATAAAAGAGAAGAGCCTGAAGATACTTACTCGGATAGCTCGGGCTGAATCATCGATCCATAACGAGCCTTTAGAAGAGGTTCACCTCCATGAACTTGGTGGGATAGATACGATTATTGATGTTGTAGGTAGTATTGTTGGATTAAAGCTACTTGGAATAGAAAGGGTTTATAGTTCACCTCTTCCTGTAGGAGAAGGTTTTGTCGAAACTGCCCATGGTAAACTTCCCATCCCAGCCCCAGCTACTATAGAACTTTTAAAAGGTGTTCCTATATATTCAAATGGAATGAAGGGAGAGCTAGTTACACCTACAGGTGCAGGTATTATCTCTACAATATCTTTTGGATTTGGACAAATTCCTCCGGTTACTGTAGAAAAGATAGGATATGGGGTAGGCAAGAAGGATTTTCCAGTACCAAATATGTTAAGAGCTATTATGGGAGAACTCTACCAGGAGAAGCAACAAGACACAAATACTATTATAGATGTAAACATAGATGATATGAACCCGCAGATCTATGGTTATCTAATGGATAAGCTGTTTGAACTCGGAGCCCTCGATGTCTTCTTTACCCCAATCTATATGAAAAAGTCTAGACCGGCGGTAAAACTTACTGTTATTTCTCCCAATCATCTTGTAAATAAACTTGTAGATGTGATATTTAGGGAGACAACATCAATTGGAGTTAGGACGTATCAAGTAGAGAAGATAATGTTACCTAGAGAAATAGTAGAGGTAGAGACCCCTTGGGGAACTGCTAGAGTAAAGATATCTTATATAAATGGAACCCCCAAAGTTATGCCTGAGTATGATGACTGTAAGGTTATAGCGGAAAAGACAGGTATGTCAATACAAGAAGTGATGAGTGAGATAACGAATAGAGTCAAGAGATGACTAGGGCTCAATCTTCACTGGGGTTCCAATCTTTACTTTTTCTTTCAACTCCATTATGTCTTCATTTCTCATTCTAATACAGCCTTCTGATGCCATCTTACCAATTGAGGTAGGGTCATGGGTACCATGAATACCTATTCCTTCCCATGCCTTACCTGATTTTGTCCTATCAGCTCCTGTATATAGTCTTAAAAACCAGGGTCCATATGCTCCTTTTATTGGACCCTTCCCATCCCCAAAGTCATGGACCCAACTGCTGGAATCTTCTATACTGTTTATATAGAAATCTCCTTCTGGAGTTCTACAATCTCCAACTTCTCTTTTATCACCAGGATTCTTACCAATAGCAATCGGATATGTCTTTATAAGGCAGTTTCCTTTATATAGGTAGAGTTTAAACTTATTCTTTCTGACAACTATACTATAGTTACGATAAATTGCCCCAGTGTACGAAGGAGGAATAACTACAATAACATGGTTATAGTTATTGTCTAACTTCTCTTTAATCTCTTCTCTGCCAAAGATCCTTTTAATATCTTTTACCCTTTCTGATTTATCCCTTGGGAAAAAGATATTGATAGTCTTATACTCGTTTATATCCTCATCACCAGATATGAAAATGGGGTTCAGGCTTCTAAAATCTCTAGATAGTCTATTTTTTAGTCTTTCAAAGTTCTTCTTATCAATAATAAAAACAACTCTTTTGTCGTCTTCTCTCTGACCAACTAAACTCTTTATAGAATCAATCCCTAGAATAATTTTAATAGAGTTAGACTGGTTTCTGTCCTCTCTAATAGATGCGAAAGGAACTAGGGAGTAAAGTTTCTTGATATCTTCTCTTTTATTAGAGGGAATGACAATTTCGGATTGAAGTTTAGCTCTAAAGAGGGGATGTTCCTTTGGCTCTAAAACATTAAATTGTTCATCTTTAATCTTTTTAACTAATTCCTCAGTGATTTCCTCTATACCGACTGCCCTGGAAAAATCTAGGCAGCCATTATATATCTCTACGTTTAACTTTTTGGCAAATTTAAATCTACTCAATATTGGTCTAAAAAAGATTATGATAAATATCCCTATAAGTAAAATGATAAATAATGTAAGCCTTACCTTAAAGACTCTTCTACGCCTTCTAGAAACTCTCCAAACACCCATCCTTCTTTCCCTTCTTTAGTCCTGATATAGTACCAGGGTTTATTAAAAATATCCTTTACCGCATAAACAGGAAGCTTACCAGTAACCTTTCTGTTATCAATCTGAACAGACACGATATAGTAAGGTTCTTCTTTTTTAACTATTAATAGAGCCTTTCCACGATCCAAACCAATAGACTCTCCATCAAAAGTAACTAAGGTAACTCTATCAGTTGTAATAGCCTCATTAGGGCTCGTAGAGGACCATTTGCCAAAGACTAGAACCCTTTCTTTGTGTTTTAGGGTTCTAATTACTCTGTAGTTAACAGAAGGACCTTCCCTTAAAAAGACGCCACTAGCACTCACATATGTTTCTATTGGTTTTTGGAATCCTGTATAATTTTGTGGTAAGATACCTTTTACTTTGACAGTGATAGTTACAGGCTTTGACTCCCCCTTATTTTTGGCACGATCATATGCTATAGCTTTAAATGTGTATCTACCCTTACTATCTGTTTCCCAATTAAAGGAGAGTTTGTCATTCCGCTCAAAGACTTTAAGCTGGGAATTGTTAAGGAATAGTATCACCTTATCTACAGACTTATTATCACTTACCTTTATCTGAATGACTTCCCTAGCCTTCGGTTTTATAGGACTTAGTATAAATTCTTTATTCTTAGAAGGATGAGTAATTAGGACATCTGGTGGCTTTCCGTCGAATATATATCCCTGCCAGTAAAACCAGCCGAGTAAGGATATAATAGTTAATATACCGACCGAAAATAAGCCCCATTTTAAAAATCTAGATGACAAATTCATTCCTCCCAACTTTACTCAAATCTTATTCTTCTTTCTCTAATTTTTCTATTACCCCCAGTAATTCTGAGGGTTTCTTTATCTCAAACCTAGGAGCCTCTTCGCTGCTTTCAGGTCTAGATGGATATCTATCATTCCAGTGAAACCATACAGATATAAGGCCAACCCTGTTAGCACCAACTATGTCCCTCTTCAGATTATTCCCCACCATTATAACATTTTTATAATCTTCTTCCTTTATACCTAGGGAATTTAGGGCAAAGAGGAATATCCTCGGGTCTGGTTTTTGAACGCCCAACTCTTCAGATATAGCAAAACAATCAAAGTATTTAAACATATCAAACTTACCTAAGACATTTTTATAAGTACCAATCTTAGTGTCTGCAACTAGCGCTATTTTATAACCTAACTCTTTCAATCTTACCAATAATTCTTTAGCACCATCCACTAATTCTGCATCTATAGTAACAAGATTTTGATCTTTGATCTCTGTTGTCTCATCCATCAATGTATCTCCCAAATCAAAGAAGATCGCCTTTATCTTCATATAATTTCCTCCTAACTATATTAATAAAAGCCGGCAGATAACTGATATTATAACATGTTATCCGCCGGCTAATAGTTAATTAGTTCTTATAATTACTTCTGTTTGAAGAAGAATGTCTCAGGTGCATATGAAGTAAATCTTCTTAAATCCCAGCCCCACAATCCTTTCTCTGGGACATTTCTCAGGTTATTCTTTACCACAACTGGATGTGGAGCTAGACCAATCGTTCCAATAGTCCATAGATTTTCCGCATTAGACTTAAGTATCTCCTTGGCATATTTAATCCTATCTTTTTCATACATAGCAGACTTCATCTTTTCCCAATAGCTTCTTATCTTCTTTATCTCTGCAGGTGGCTCTTCTCCAGCTTTTCCTCCTGTAGCAAACCATCTAGCCCACTCTACACACCAAGGAGCTTCGCTTCTTACCTCTGTAGGAACCCAATAGTAAGGCTCTATAATAAATAAGAATCCTGCCCTATCTGCATGCCATAGGCCCATCTGTATAAGGTTAGCAGAAGTCCTTTGACTCTTCAAACTCGAGGAGATCTCTTTTGCAGTTACCTTTACTCCTATAGCATCCCAATAATGGACAGCCATCTCCGATGTCTTTCCTTTTGGTGTCTCTACATCTTCATACTCAAGGAGTATCTCAAGCCTCTTTCCATCAGGTCTTAATCTGTAACCATCCGGTCCTCGCTTTAAACCCATCTCATCTAAAAGTCTATTTGCTTCTTTAGGATTATACTCTATGTAAGCTTTAGCAAAGGATTCTTCGTAGTACGGAGACTGTGGTATCACTGTTGCCTGTCTTGGAGTCCCTAATCCAAGATAAAGAACCTTGTTTATCTCATCTCTATTTAGAGCCAATGATAGGGCTTTTCTAAATCTTACATCTCTAAATATATCTCTTAGAACAGGGTCTTCTTTATATGTAAGATTTAACTGATAGGCAACATCTGCGCCTATTATAGACTGCCAGAGAAGAACTCTATATCCTCCTTTGTCCTTATTCTCCATATAGAACGGATAGTCCTCCATAGTAGTGTTTATCTCTGCTAAATCTACTTCTCCTGCTGCTATCTTCATATTTGCCACTTCTTTATTTCTTATATCTGTGACAAAGATCTCGTCTATATAGGGTAGCTGATTCCCAGCTGTATCGACCTTCCAATAGTACGGATTTCTCTTAAGAACAACAAAGTCTAATCCCTTCTTCTCTACGTAGTAAGTCTGAAGGGTAGGAGCATCAGGGGCTATCCTTATCCCACTACCTCCATAATAATCTCCGTACTTTTGGAAGAGCTTCCACCAGGTATCTAAACCCTCTTTTTTAGCTTGTTCTAAGAGTTTATCTATAGGGGTATACTTTGGATGGAAGTTCTTTAGATAATGTTTTGGTAGGAAGAATCTACCTGCAACTCCTGCTGAGTGTGCTAAATGAAGAATTGCAACTGGATAAGGGACAGCAAAAGTAGCTTTGACTGTGTAATTGTTAATCTTTTCTAGTTTCATTAGCTTTCCACCTGGAGACCACTCTACAGGTTTAACTGGCGTAAGCTCATCATTTAATAGGACATCCTCATACCAGAACATAATGTCATCAGCAGTAAATGGTGCTCCATCAGACCATTTCATACCATCACGAAGGTAGATAGTAAGAACTTTACCACCTTCTGAAAAGCTCCAGTTCTTTGCTATATTAGGTACTACAGAAAAACCATCTGGGCCTACCCTTAAGATTCCTTCATGGGGACGAAATGCCTCCGTATCTCCATAACCATCTATAGGACCTATAACCCTAGCTCTTCCTCCATACTGTCCTATCTCTTCTACTGGTGAGATAACAATCGGCTCTTTAGGAAGTCTCTTTTCAACAGGAGGAAGCTTCCCTTGTTTTACCAGCTCTGCAAGCACAGGTGCCTCGCTATACTTAGTTATTTTCTTTCCAGTGACCTTGTAGTATTCTGTGGGGGTATTATACTGTTTGTGAAATTTAGCTTCCTGAGAAAAAGACACAGGTATTACAGTAGATAAAAGTATAACTACTAAAACTAAAGATATTAAACCATAAAAACACCTTTTCATAAACTGTCTCCTCCCTTCTTATATACTATAAGAACCACATCTCCCTTTTTGGGATAACTAAACTGGTATAAAAATTAGGATTATAGAACTTTTTCAATTATTCTATCTAACCACCTCCTCCTAAATTCTTTCTGTATAATTATATCTGAAAACGTCTTCAAACTCAATAGAGTATCAAAGGTTCCAATTTTCTGTTAAAATATACTTGATATGGATGTAAAAATTATTACTGTATCTAGAGAATTTGGTTGTAATGGTACAGAGGTGGCAGAGAAGTTAGCCAAGAGTCTCAAATTTCTCCTTGTAAATAAAAGCTATCTTAATGAGGCTATGGTCAAATATGGATTAAGCGATGAACAGTTAGAGTCTTTAGAAGAGAGCTCTTTACAACCTTTTAATGAGACAAGAAAGAGATACATAGAACTTATGAACAAGGTTATACTTGACCTAGCGAAAGAGAGGTCTATTGTTCTTCTTGGAAGAGGAGGACAGTTCCTCTTTAAAGGTCATCCCTCTGCATTTCATATAAAACTGATAGGGTCTATTGAAAATAGGGTAAAAGCAGTGATGTCTCAGTATAAGTTAGACAAGGTTAGCGCTTTAAAACTTATATCAGAACAGGACCGTAGACGAGATCTATATATAAGTAAGATATTTGGAGGAGATTGGCATGACCCATCCCTTTATAGTCTTGTAATAAACATGGATTATTTTAACATATCTAACGTAGTCAAGATGATAATACGTTCGATAAAGCTCGCAGAAAGGAATGGCTCTGAAAAGATAGAGGTAGACCATGAAATCCTTAAGGATGCCACAGGGTCTGTACCGCATTTTGCCCATTCATCTGAAGAAGAATTTGCAAAACTCTTAGACTTCTATAGGATAAGATGGCTTTATGAGCCAAAGACATTTATCCTTGAGTGTGATAGTGAAGGGAATATAACCTCTGCCTTTACTCCGGATTTTTATCTTCCAGATTTTGACCTATATATTGAGCTCACAACCCAAAGGCAGAGACTTGTAAACTATAAAAATAGAAAGATTAAGAGGCTTAAGGAGCTCTATCCTGATGTAAATATAAAGATGATATATGGCAAAGACTACAAAAATATACTCCGTAAGTTTGGTCTTATATGAAGGAGAAGCTTCTAATTTCAAGAGAAGATATCAATAAGAGGATAGAAGAGCTTGGCAGAAAGATATCAGAAGATTATTTGGGAAAAGAACCTATCTTGATTTGCATCTTAAAGGGTGCAGTGTACTTTGCCATTGACTTGACTCGCCATCTTACCATCCCCTTTATTATAGATTTTATGTCTATATCTAAATATAGCGGGAGTTCCTCAGGTGTAGTAAGAATAACAAAAGACCTAGATGTAGACATATATGGAAAGGATGTAATTGTTATTGAGGATATAGTAGATACTGGTCTGACGCTTGGATATCTTTTGAGAAATCTAAAGGTTAGAGGGCCATCGTCTCTTAAGGTATGCACTCTCTTAGATTGTCCTAGTAGGCGTATAGTGGATATCTCTGTAGACTATAGAGGTTTTGAGATACCAGATGTATTTGTCGTTGGTTATGGCCTAGACTACAGAGAAAGGTACAGGAATCTTTTGGATATAGTTGTCTTAGAAGAATAAAAATTTTGGGCTAGGATCCCCTAGCCCAAATATATGAAGAGGAGGTTTAAGAGATAACTAGACTGCTAAGTTAAATATTAAACTATCCAATTATAGATTAAAAGAAGAATGTTAAGAAAAAAATAAGACTATATTAAGGAATAATTAAGATTTTGTTAAATATTATTTAAAGGTGTATAGAGTGAAAACGTCTTAGGACAATTATTTTTCTCTTTTTAATTTTTGATTATCCTATACACCAGTTTACGTTATTCACCAGTTCCATCTTTCCACTTTTTGCCGAGCGTATACCTGCGTCTAAGATAGCCATTGCATCTAGATTTAATGGTATATCTAAGGTAGGATGTAAAGGCTCTCCTGTCTCTAGATGATGTATTACTTCCTTTGCCAAAGTTTCTCTATTCTCAGGAAGTGTTAGGTTTTCGAAGACAGTAGTAGGTTCTTTGCTTCTTCTATCTTTAAAGACCAGTACCCTTCCATGGTCGACAACAATAGTCCCTGTTGTTCCGTATACTATAGGACCATTAGGTATCCCTGTATTTACAGTACTCCAAGTAGCTTCTAGAATCGCCATGCTAGAAGGAAACCTTACAAGTATGACTGCGTTATCGTCTGCATCTCCGTAGTGACTAGTAAAGTTTGCCCTAATGCCAAAAGCAGATGTCGCAGGCTCCCCTAAAAACCATCTGGCTAGGCAGGCACCATAGCAACAATAGTCCAAAAGGGCTCCACCACCTGTTTTTTCTTGATGCCACCACTCTTGTCCCTTTTCCCAATCAGTTATCCTCTGCCCGTATGCTAAAGGGCCCATTGAAGCTCCATTTCTCCACTTAACCTGCCATACTGCACCTATCTCATTCGTATCTATAAGCTCTTTTACCTTTCTTATAGCTGGGGACCAAGTAGTTGGCCAGTTGACCACTAACTCTACCCTATTATAATAGGCAGACCGAGCCATTCTAAGAGCTTCTGATAGACTACTTGCCATAGGTTTTTCTGTTATCATCATAAGGACCTTTTTTCTAGCTATAGCTTCTGCCACCTCCCCATGCCTGGCATTTTCAGGACAAAAGAGGACAATGTTAAGACTCTCTTTTTCTAACATTTCTCTGTAATTTTCGTATACCTTCATACCTGTTTTCTCTACTGCATATTGAAGATTAGCCCTACGTGTCCCTGGTTCAGATGATATAGAAGGAACTTCTGGTATAGTATCTGCACATGCTACCCATTCAATATTTGATAATTCTAAGAAGTAATCAATTAATGAAGTTATATGCATATGGGCAAAACCTATTATCCCTATTCGATAAACCTTGCTCATCCTGGTAAACCTCCTCTAAAATATTGTTTCTAATTCTATAGCTTTTCCCTCCTTAGCGGAGATATAAGCCTTTTCCATTATCTCAATAACATGAAGGGCATGTTGAGGAGTAAGAACCGGTTCTCTATTCTCCTCTAATGCTTCTATTAAGTCTTTTACCCCACAAGATTGCTGAACTCTCTGCCAATAGTATATAGGCTCTGTCCAACCCCTGATACCCTTTTCCCTTTCATCTAAGAATAACATTATCGGCTTCTCTGGATCACGGGTAAAAGTTATTGTCCCTTTTGATCCGTAAATTTCCATATATGGCGCTTTTGTTGATTTTACACAGTATGTAGCATCTACGAAGGCAAATGTTGCCTCTCCAAAATCTAAAAGGATTAGAGTATTATCATCAACTAGAGGCTCTATCTCTTTTCCATCAAAAGCACCTGTACGAACGATGCGCTTCTTCTCCGAGATGCCAGAGAAACAAGCAACTCTCTTAGCTGGTCCTAAGAGTCCTGTTACCTGATGAAGCCCATGAACTCCTAAGTCTAGGAGGGGTCCTATTCCTGGTTTATAGAACCAGCTTGGGTCTACATCACGAAATTGGAAATACTCTGGCCCTCCATGGGATGAGGAGCATCTAATAAAAGACACCTTTCCTATAATCCCCTCTTTTATTAATCTTCTAGCTTCTTGTATGTCTGGACGTAACATATGTATTGGAGATGCACTTATCTTAAGATTTCTCTTCTTAGCCTCTTCAATAAGGATTTTAACCTCCTCTACAGTAGTGGCTATAGGTTTCTGAGAGTACAGATGTTTTCCTGCCTGAAGAGCCTTGAGATTAATTTCAAAATGAGCATCTATAGATGTAAGGTCTAGCAAGATTTCAAAATCACAATCTTTCAGTAAGTCATCTATATGCACATAATATCTAGGAATACCAAATTTCTCTGCACTCTGCTTTGCCCTCTCTGGGATAATATCACAAACTGCAACTATCTCTGCATTAGGCATATTTTTGACTTCCGGCAGATAATTGGAGTTTGCTATAAGTCCACAACCAACAACAGCTATACGCCACTTTCTATTCATAAAAACCTCCTATTCGTAGAGAAAACAGTTAACTTCCTGATTATTAATTCTCCTTATTGGCGGAAAGTTACTTTCACATTTATCCATTGCGAATTGGCATCTATTATAGAATGGACAGCCATCTATAGACTCTCTTCCAGATACCTTTTGTAGTTTTGCTATATCAATTACTACTCTGTCTTGCCACCTCTTGTTTGGATCGGGCACGGGAATAGAAGTTATCAGCATCTTAGTATATGGATGCAACGGGTCTTTTATAACATCCTCTGTTGGTCCCCTCTCAAGGATCCTTCCAGAGTAGATGATCATTATTCTATCAGCTATATAATAGGCAGTATTCAAATCGTGAGTTATATAGAGGGAGCTTATCCCTAGTTTTTTAAATTCTCTCAAATGGTCTAAGAATATAGCCCTTAAGGAAGCATCTAGCATAGAAACAGGTTCATCCGCCACCAGTAATCTAGGCTTTATGAGGTAAATTCTAGAGAGCATAATCCTCTGTCTTTCTCCACCACTTAATTGGTGAGGATATCTCCCTAATATTTCTCTAGGCCTTAAGCCCACCGCCTCTAAACTCTCATAGATGAGTCTTTCAGCCTCATTATCAGATGCAATATTGAATTTTTTGATGGCCATCCATAAGACCCTATCTACCCTGTAGAAAGGATTGTAAACTTCATATGGGTCTTGGAATATGATCTGTACCTCTCTTATGTATTCCTTCTTACTATTCTTTAACCAATCAGAAATACCCCTACCCTTATAGAGTATCTCTCCAGAAGTAGGCTCTTCTAAACCCAGAATAAGCCTACATATGGTGCTCTTTCCACTTCCGCTTTCTCCTACCAAAGCTAGAACTTCTGGTTCTAGACTTAAAGAGAAAGAAACATCCTTAAGAGCCTGAACTGTAGCTCTACCTAAAAAACCAAAACCCACCCTTCTAAAAACCTTAGAAACATTTTGAAATGTTAATAGACCATCGTTCATTTATTCTCCTCCATAAAGAAAACAAGCTACAGAACGACCGGGCTGAATTTCTTTTAGAATAGGTTCTTTTTCCTCACATATCTTCATCCTGTATGAGCATCTAGGATGAAATCTACAGCCACTAGGCCATTCTAGGGGACTTGGTGCAAGACCAGGAATGCCTTTTAGATCCTTCTTCTCTAAAGAAGGTACTGCAGATAAGAGTCCCTTGGTATATGGATGGAGAGGATCAGAAAATATATCGAAGGTAGATCCAATCTCTAATATTTTCCCAGCATACATAATGCATATCCTATCACATATCTCTGCATGACAAGCCATATCATGTGCAACCATTACAACAGTTATACCAAATCTATCTCTCAAATCTCCTAAGGTCTGTAGATTTAACTTCTGCATTACGACATCTAAGCCAGTTATTGGTTCGTCAGCAAATACTATCTTAGGATTTAAGCATATGCTCATAGCAATACAGACACGCTGTCTCATACCTCCACTTAGTTCATGAGGATACATCTCCAATACATCAGGCGGCATACCTACAGAATTAAGAGCAGATAGTGCTAATTCTTTAGCCTCACGGTATGAGATATCAGTGTGTGACATAATACCATCTATCATCTGCTCTTCAATTTTTATAACAGGATTCAATGAATTCATAGAACCCTGAGGAACATAAGACAATTCTTTCCACCTTAGTTTTCTAAACTCTTCTTCTGGGAGGTTTAATAGATCCATACCTTTATAATAGACTTTACCTTCAGGTATATAGCATGGAGGTTTATAGATCTTTAATACCCCCTCCACTAGAGTAGACTTACCACATCCTGATTCCCCAGCTATACCTAAGATCTCCCCTTCAAATACTTTCAGGGATACCCCATCAACCGATTTTGCATCACCAAGAATTGTTTTGAAATACACCTTTAAATTTTCCACTTCAAGTATCGTATTCATTTTATACTCCTGTAACCTGTTTGAGTCTAGGATTAAATACTTCGTCTAATCCTACATTTATAAGATTCAAAGAAACAAATGTCAGTATAAGAAATGCTATAGGAGAAATAACAATTATATAATGTCCTTGGGCTAATGTTCCTGAATATATTGCCCAATTTATGAACTGTCCTAGAGATGGAATATCTGCTGGTCCTAAACCAACAAGCCTTAAGGCGGTCTCAGCCATTATTGTTCCCGTTACTGCGTAGGAAAAACCAACAAAGATGTAAGGGAGAAAGTTTGGTAGTATTTCTTTAAACATAATCTCTAGATCACTAAACCCTGTGACTCTGGCAAGATCTATGTAGGGTCTCTCTCTTAAGCTAGCAATCTGAGCCTTTATCTGTCGAGAAGATCCTGCCCAACTAAAGAATGCCAGTATCAGTGAGAGTAGAAACAAATCTACCTTTCTAACAAAAAGAACTATTATAGCCAATATAGGCCATGAAGGAATAATAAGAATAGCGTTAGCTATGGTAGTTATAAATGCCTCTATTCTTCCTCCTTTATAACCAGCTATTGATGCCAAAACTACAGCGATAGCTGTAGCTAAGGCACCTGCAGTAAAACCAATAAGAAGAGAATACTTTAAACCTGTTAACAATAGAGAAAACACATCCCTACCATATGCCTCTGTCCCAAATGGATGTTCGCGACTTGGTGGAAGAAATGTATCGAATAGACCAATCTCTGTAGACGACCTCCCACCAAGTCTGTAGTAATTTATAGTTGGTTCTAAAATTGCTAAAAGCACTAAAGATAATATTATAATAATTCCAGTAGTGAGTTTAGGGGAATATTTTAAGATTAATAAGACTCTCTTCATCTTATCCTCTCCTTATCCTTGGATCAATTAATGGGTACAGGAATTCTATAATAAGATTTGCTGTAAGAACACAGAACATAGTAGTAATTGTGATTCCCATAAGGACATTATAGTCCATCTCTCTTATCGCCATCATAAATAGCCTTCCAATTCCAGGATAGTTAAATATCCATTCTATCAGGAAGAATCCATTCACAATAAAACCTAAACTTAAAGCAAGCCCTGTAGTCTGGGGTAATAATGTGTTCCTCAATATATATCTATTCACTAGACGAGAACTTTTTAATCCTTTAGCCTCCGCAAGCTTTATATAATCTTCTCCTAAGACATTTATTACTAATGCCCTTTGAGATATCATTGTTCCAAAGACATAGACAAAGACAAGAGACATAGATGGTAGAAATGCATGTTTTATAAGGCTAAGTATGAATCGTAAACTAAAACTACGCTGTAGCATAGCAGAGTAAGCTCCGCCCATAGGGAATAGATTTAGCCAGAAGGTAAAAATCATGACTAAGACTATAGCTAAGAGATACGTTGGTATCTGAGATATTACTAGCCCTGTAGTAAAGACTATTGAGCTTATCTTGGATTCTCTCTTCCATCCTATAATAGTTCCTAGCATTACTCCTAAGACCCACGCTATTATTACAGATGTTCCTAGAAGTCCTATAGACCAAGGTAAAGACTCTAATATAAGTTCAATAGCCGGTTTTGGAAACGCTACAAATGATGGGCCAAAGTCTAAGTGCAATATAAGTCTAGAAAGATAGGAAGTGTATCTTTCGAATAGCCCCTTATTGAGACCAAAGACCTCCTTATACTTTTGAATAACTATCTCAGAGGCTGGGGTAGATAGTCCATATCTCTGTTCCATCATCTGAATGTAACGGGTAACCGGGTCTCCGGGAACAAGATTTATAAAGAAGAAGAAAGCACTTAGAGAGATAAGAAAAATTAATGCATAGAGAAGAATTCTATTAATTAGATAACTGAAAATCGATTTTTTCATCTTTTATCCTTCTCCTAATCCATAAGATTTTAAATAGAGCCACCTGGCTTTTGTTTAAGAAAGCCAGGTGGCTCTTAGTAGACTAACTAGCCGGCTTTAATTTAAATAGGATAAAGATAAAACTGGGCCACCACTGATAAGGAACATGATACATATTTCCTTCGGTAGGCCAACCTTTCCAGTATTGATCAGAAAATACTTGAACGAACATCTTTTCTACGATTGGAACAGATGGGAGCTCTCTAAACCATATATCTAGTCCTCTCTTGGCATAGAGCATATACTTAGAGCTATCTGGATCCATATTGGCAAGGGTATCTGTAATCTTATCCAAGTCCTTAGACTGTAACTTAGATCTCATTCTGTCTCCAGAAGTCTGATATTCTCCGATCGGTTTTACATGTCTACTATGGTATGAATCGAGGAATGGATATATATCGTTAGGAAATGCTACTGCTACGTCTAAGACATCAAAGGCGATATCATAGTTCCCAGTATTGACAAGTTCTCCAAACATTCCTGGATCTACAGATTTTATTATTCCCTCTATTCCTATTTTAGCTAACTCATCTGATAGGTGTTTTGCATGGACGTAACCTAAGTCTGGTGCAGGCCTTGTAAGTAGTACCAAACTTAAGGGTTCACCCTTGGGTGTTCTTCTCTTACCATCTGGTCCTTTCTTGAATCCAAGTCTATCGAGAATTGCTTCAGCCTTCTTAGGATCATACTTCATCATTTCACCGTATTTTTTCTGTATATCCGGAAATTCCCACTTATCTAGAGCCTTCCAGTCTGGCCATGGCCACATTGTAGGATAAGACTTCTCTGCCATAGGATATGTCTTTGCTAATAGATCTCTATTTATAAGATACTGTATTGCCCATCTGAAGTCCCTTAAACTTGTTGGATACTTAGCGCAGTTATATGTAAGCCCTTGAGATACTGCGTCCATATAGGGAGCAAGTACTACATGTTCAGTCCTTCTCTGGGCAGCTTTAATCATCTCCCATGTAAAGATATGAGGTAGAGGAGCATCTACGCCACCCCTTATAAAGTCAGCAAGGTCTATATCAGGAGGTGGCGCCATCCTGCAGACTACGTATTTAGGTCCTGGAGAAACTCCAAATACCTTCTTTGCCCAGTAATTTTCATCTCTTTCCCAAATAAATAGGTTTAGGTCTTTATTATAACTATGGAACTTATATGGACCTGTCTCTACTGGAGGCCAGTTAGCATAATCCCTTGGGTCTTTTCCTGCCCATTTATGCTTAGCTACTACTGTAATACCTCCCCACATTCTCAATTTGTGATGGAATCTGTACTCTGGGTTCTTAAACTTTATGCTAACAGTATAATCATCTATTGCGCTTACAGATTTGACATTAGTTACATGAACAGACCCCAATAGATCAGGATTTTTCATTAGAGTCTCTATGGTAAATACAATGTCGTGTGCAGTATAAGGAGTCCCATCGTTCCAAGTGACTCCTTTTCTTACAAACCATCTCAGTTCTAGACGGTCTCTAGAGTACTTCCAACCAGTTATTCTCCAATAGATAGTCTCTCCTGTGGCGTAATTTATATACCAGTCCCACTCATTTGCAACTTGGTGCCAACCAGATCCCCATTGAGTACCTCTAGGAACGAATGTATTTGCCTTGTCAAATACAGTATACTTGGTGTCTGTCTCATAGACATAAGCCTGGTTTCTAGGGACAGGATACTCTTGAGCCATTATTGGTGTAGACATTATAGAGATTAACAACACTAAACTAATAGCTAGAAAAACTCTTAAAATTTTCATCTCCATATACCTCCCATATTTCTTAAAATAGAAGATTAATTTTAAATACTGAATACCTTATTGCAGGTTAACTAGACTAAATACTAGTACTTCTTTAAGTTAAAGATTTTACTTTTCCCTCTCACCACCTTTCTAGTGGTCTTACCATCTTACCGAAGAGTATAACATAGTACAACTACAAAGTCAAGTGTGTGTCAATGTTCTGCATCATAGGCTATTGATAGGCCTTTATAATTTATCATTTTTTTCTTCCCTTTCAAGTTTTCACAAAGCTTTTCTATCTCCTCTCTATGTTCAAATAGGGCGCAGGCATAGTCCTTTCTTCTTAAAAGTTCCTGATGTTCTCTTATAGTTTTGAGGAACTTAGATTTACAGGCTAATTCTAAGCCGCCATTTCTCACATTATCACAAGAATATGGAGAAAAGGGACAGGGTTCTACATCACCTTTTGAGTTTATATGAAAAGAGGCCTTTCCTGCTGCTGAACATATATTATCCTTCCCATATTCATCGTGAGGAAACTGTATAATGACTATTGGCTTAGTCTTACGAAGCTTTATAACAGTTCTTCTTAATTCTTCTCTCTGGGATTGACTCATTAACCAATCATATCTTGGATTATTTCCACATGGAACATATTCGGTGAAAAACCCTAAAGTACAACCCAACGAGATCATTTTATCAATAAATTCATCAGAGGAGAGTGTACCAAAGTTTCTACAAGTATTAGTAGCTGCAAAACCATATAGTACATCTTTAGTGCTCATTAATCTCATAGCTTTAACAGCAGTATTATATGCCCCGTCTTTTCTTCTCTTGTCAGTGTCTTCTTCAAATCCTTCTATGCTTATTAGGACTATTATATTTCCACTATCAGCAATTCTTCTTACAAGCATAGGAGAAAAGAAAGAACCATTTGTAATAACTACAAATAATAGAGTTTTATGCTTCTCCATAAGTCCTATAAGGTCTCTTCTTAAGAATGGTTCTCCTCCAGTAACTACAACAGAGGAGATACCCAGATGTTCTGCTTCAGTAAAGAGTTTATCAAGTTCCTCAGTAGAGAGCTCCTCATCTGTAAGTCTGTCTCTAGAATAACAGCCAATGCAATTGTAGTTACAATTCATAGTTGGACTTATAGCTAAAACTCCTGGAATTTGTCCTTCAATGTGCTTTGATAATCTGCTCCTTCTGACATTAGCAATAACAAATCGAGAGATGATCCTCGGGAAAAAGATGATTCTTCTAGGCTTTTTGAAACTCCATCTTAAGATAGCAAAAATAATCCAAAATCCTATTCCAAACACTTCTGCTATTATAGATACCCCCTAATATTGATTTTTAACTAATAGTAAAAAGTATAACGGCTAGAATAATTTTGTCAAGTTGATAATATTTTTCTTCTTTTAATGGGTATAATAATATTAAAACCCAAAAAGTTTTTGGAGGGGATATGGAAAGTACAGATAATCTTATATCGAGATATGTGGATTATGGCACTTTTCCTGGTAGTGTTTTACTGGTAGGGACAGATAAAGAGGTCCTTTTAGAAAAGGCTTATGGTTATAGGACAGTTTATCCTGAAAAAGAGATAAATACTATAGATACTATATACGACTTAGCTAGTCTTACTAAGGTAATAGCAACTACTCCAGCTATTATGAGACTCTTGGAGCTAGGTGAGATAAGATTATGGGACCCTGTTAAGAGATTCTTACCGGAGTTTTCTGTTGGGCCAAAACAAGAAGTTAGAATCTTCCATCTCTTAACTCATACCTCAGGGCTTCCCCCTTATTCTAATGCGTGGAGATACACTAATAGTCCATCTGAGTTAAAAGAGGAGCTTTTAAAGACAGAACTCTCCTATCAAACAGGGACTAATACCGTCTATTCTTGTCTTAATTTTATATTCTTAGGGTATATCGTAGAGAAGGTTACTCAGAGCTCTCTGGATAAGTTTGTAAAAGAACATATATTTATCCCTTTGGGAATGAAAGATACAGACTTTCTTCCAAAAGACATCTCAAGGGTAGCTCCTACTTGTAAAAGAGATGGTAAAATCCTTAGGGGGGAACCTGATGATGAACTATCCTATTATCAAGGCGGAGTTAGTGGTAATGCTGGTCTATTTTCTACCGCTCAAGATTTATATAAATATGCTAGATCATATATAAATCCTGAATACTGTATATTTTCTCCTTTCACTATAGAGCTTTTCACAAAGGAACATATCTCTTTTGGGGAAGAGAGAAGAGGATTAGGATGGGTGATAAAAAGTATAAATTCTTCTTGTGGAGACTTGTTTAGCGAAAAATCTTTTGGGCATACTGGCTATACAGGGACAAGTCTTTGGATAGACCCAATAAAAAAACTTATAGTGGTCTTTCTCTCTAATAGAACTCATCTATCTAGAAAGGTTGGATCCCTAGATGAAAGTACAGAGAGAATAATTGAATTTCGTCCAAGGTTACATAATGTTATAGTAGCTTCTATGTGCCAACTCTCAAAATAGTAAACCCTTATATCTTTACATTAGCTTAATTTTTGTGTAAAATCTTCTTAATCCAAAATATTCGAGAGACGAAATTTACGATGAACGAAGAAATTGAGATTCTATTAAATGATATATTGGCTTTGATAAGGAGCAAAAATAGAAGACTAATGGAGAAATATGATATTACTCCTCTTCAGTATAGAGCCCTAAAGATAATAAGAGATGAGCATCCTACAATGGGTGATTTGTGTGACTTGTTATATCTTTCCTCAAGTACTGTAACAGACCTTGTTGATAGGCTTGAGAGTAATAATCTTGTAAGGAGAGTTAGAAGCAGAGAAGATAGGAGAGTAATAATCTTAGAGGTAACAGAGGAAGGCGCCTCTTTACTAGAGAACATTAAGGAAGAAAAGCTTGAAGTCTTGAATAAAGCCCTTAGCCTATTAGATGAAAAAGAAAGGGAGGAGATAAGAGAGTCGCTGATAAAGCTATATAACGTATTGAAGGAGGAACTAAAGTGAGGATAAGAGAAACGCTAGGTACTGAACAAGTATCACAAAGAGAAAAAGGGACACCTGATATATTACCTGAATCTCTTGATAAAAGACATATCCGGTCAAAGGTAGTCTCCCTCTCATTACCGGCCCTTTTGAATATGTTCCTCATTAGTTTTGTAGGTATTGCAGATATGATTATGGTAGGTAGGCTAGGTCCTTCTGCCATATCTGCGGTTGGTATGGTAAATCAACCTAATTTCCTCGTTATTTCCGTATTTATGGCTCTTACTGTAGGCACTACTGTATTAGTGGCTCGCTTTGTAGGAGCAGGAGATATATGGGCTGCTAGAAGTGTCGCAAAGCAAAGTCTAGTGGTGAGTATCTTCTTTGGAATAGGGATAGCTATGTGTCTATATATCTTTGCTCCATATATAGAAAGGGGTATGGGGGCTGAACCGGATGTATTTGTGCTTGGTGTAACTTATATGAGGGTTATAGCTGTGGGAATGCCATTCAATGTTATCTCTATGACTATGGGAGCTATACTTAGAGGTTCTGGAGATATGAAGACTCCTCTTCTTAGTGATACGGTAGCCAACTTAACAAATATAGTGGGGAATTATATATTAATATTTGGTAAATTAGGTGCTCCAGCATTGGGAGTAGCTGGCGCTGGTATAGCAACTTCTATCTCAAGATTTGTAAGTATGAGTGTATTATTCTATGTCCTATATAATAGTAAGACAACGGTCAATTTATCTCTAAGGGATAACTATCGTCTAGACGGTAGTATTATAAAAAGAGTTCTAAACATTGGTATACCTTCTGCAGTAGAACAATTTGTATTGAGATTAGGGCAGTTGGCATTCGTAAGGATTATAGCAGAGCTCGGTACAGTCCCATTCGCTACACATCAGATAGCAATGAATATACAGTCTCTATCGTTTATGCCAGGTCAGGCATTTTCTATGGCTGCTACCACTCTTATGGGTCAACTGTTAGGGGCAAAGAAGTCAGAGATTGCAGAAGAGAGCGCTAGACAGACTAGACTGATAGGTATGATGGTAGCAGGTGTAACTGCATTTATAATATTCTTCTTTGGAAGATATCTAGTTATGCTCTATACAGATAATAAAACTATTATAGAACAGGCAAAAATATGTCTTAGGATTATAGCTGCCATTCAACCTGCTCAGTCTACACAGTTTATATTAGCAGGAGCATTAAGGGGAGCAGGGGATACCCGCTTTCCCTTATATTCAACTATGATTGGTATATGGGGTATGAGGGTTGCCCTTTCCTATCTTTTTGTCTTGGTCTTTAACTGGGGTCTTACAGGTGCCTGGCTAGCCATAGCCTTTGATCAGGTAATGAGGGCAATAGTTATATACTCTAGGTTTAACTCTGGGAAGTGGAGGTGGATGAAGGTATAAACTTTAGCGTATTCCAAGAGAATTTTGGTAGTTCTATCTCTATCTTTTTATTATCTCTTATTTCCATTACTGAAGACTGAGGTCTTACTCTATCCGGGTTTGAAAACGTATTGGATGCATATATATCGTCATCTCTTAAGACTATATGTTCAACCCTAGAATACTTATCAAAACCCAATGCATTTATCTCAAGAATGATAGATTCTTCAAGTGATCTATTTATAGCAAAGATTACTAAATTATTACTCTCTTCGTCGTATGTAGCTATTCCCTCTACATAAGGGACATCTGTATATAATTTGCAATCATATCTTGGCGAATCAATTTTAGTAAGCAATACGTCTCCTTTAGCTATATTAGATGCGTGCATAAATGGATAATAGATAGCCCTCTTGAAGGCAATCCCACCAGGTTGAGTAGTTATAGGGGCTATTACATTGACAAGTTGTGCTAGACATGCTATCTTTACCCTATCCGCATTCTTTAAGAGTGTAATAAGCATGCTTCCGAATAGAATTACATCTTCTACAGTATAGTCTTCTTCACATAGGGGGGGAGCGAACTGCCAAGGTTCTACCTTTCTATCTCTCTCTGAAGAATGATACCAAACGTTCCATTCATCAAAGGATATATTTACCGTCTTCTTACTCCTCTTTTTTGCCTTTATGACGTCACATAAGCTAGCAACTGTCTTTATAAAGCTATCCATCTCTATAGACTTTGCTACAAAGGTTAGAGTATCATCTTCTGGCCTCTTATGATAGTATATGTGCATAGATATATAGTCAACATACTCATATGTAAGGTCTAATACTGTATATTCCCACTCGGGATATGTTGGCATCCATGGGTTAGAACTACCGCAAACTACTAGCTCTATACTTGAATCTACCCATTTCATTACCTTGGCAGATTCCGCAGCTAGACGCCCATACTCTACTGCAGTCTTATGACCAATTTGCCATGGTCCATCCATCTCATTCCCTAGACACCAGACCTTTATCTTATGTGGCTCTTTTATCCCGTGTGACCTCCTTAAATCACTATAGTATGTTCCACCAGGATAATTGCAGTACTCAACAATATTTCGTGCAGAATCTATACCTCTTGTACCTAGGTTTATCGCCATCATAACCTCTCCATTGACCTTTTTAGCCCAACTTACAAATTCATTTATACCAACCTCGTTAGGTTCTATACTTCTCCAAGCAAGATCGAGTCTTTTAGGCCTTTTCTCTTTAGGTCCTATGCCATCCTCCCAATTGTAACCAGAGACAAAATTACCACCAGGATATCTTATTATAGGTATATTTAAAGCCTTGACTAGCTCTATCACATCTTTTCTAAATCCTTCCTCATCACTAAATGGATGACCAGGTTCATATATACCAGTATAAACAGCCCTACCTAAATGTTCTATAAAAGAACCAAAAATTCTTCTGTCTAGTCTTCCAATCCTGTACTCATAGTCTAGAAACATCTTGGCCTTAAGCATAGGAGACCTCCTTTTATAGTTATCTGTTCTTATTATATTACTATTTTATCTTTCCTGCACCTAAAAATCTTATCTTTTGTATAGAAAGGTCTCCATTATTACTGGGAAGGGACTCTAAATTTATTTCTACTTCTTTCCCAACTAATTTTTCTAATTGAGATTTTAATATCTCTTTTCCATAAATGACTGCAAATGCCTCTGCTTCTTCATATGTTTCAAATTTTCTGTCTAATCCTACTATCCTATAGCCCTTTATCTCTGCAGAAGAGACTATAGGATTTATTTCTAATTCTAGAGATCTCAGAACTCTTCCCCATCCTGCTCCAACTGCATTAGCCACTTCATAATGTTCTGGAACTATAGCATCTGTATATAGAATCTTAGCCACATCATATATGAAACTATTTATAGGAGCACCTACTCCTATTATGGGAAATGGAACCTTTATTTTTGGCTCTATTAAATTAACTCTCCCCTCAAAGCTGTCATTAACTATCTTTCCCAAAAGCCCATTCAATTTGTCATCTTTATACTCTATGGATAAGAGATACCTAAGTATCTCAGTAGCTATCTTTTTTACCACAAGAACCTTTATAAGATTAGGAAACTCCTTATCTCTAGAAAAGGCAGAAATCGCTCTAGAGCTAATAGTCGAATCTCCTATACTGCATTCGCCTAAGTAGTTGAGTATATCTGTTGGGGTTAGTCCAGACCTTATAATAATTCCCATCTCTTCTAATCTGGATACAGCAGAGTCTAGTATATATGGATGGCTTAATCCACATACCCTTGTTGCCTCTTCAAGAGATATCGGTTCTGTATCGATACTACTTAAGACTCTTTCTTCTATCTCATTTAATTCAAAGTTCGGTTCTCTAAGTTTAAGGATAAACTCATTTGGAGGAACAAGAGAAGAATTATGGACTGACTTTATCTTTCTTTTTATTTCTGGGAATCTTTCCCCTAAGACTGAGATAGGAATAACTCTTGCTGGTCCTATCTCTATGTTATTTTTGGATGGATATATTCTACTATCCCCACCCAATCCAATGGTTCTCATCTTTAGAGATGGCAATAGAAGGTCCCAGTCGCCAACTCTTGCGCCTTCATTTGAGATGATTGGAGTAGAGCCTCTAAATAGAGCTATATCGGTAGTTGTCCCTCCCATATCTACAACTACCCCATCTTTTACTCCAGACAAAAATAACCCTCCAAGTGTACTACTTGCTGGACCAGAGAGAACAGTCTTTATAGGTTTTTCCATCGCTGATTCTGCATCTAGGATGGAACCATCAGCATTTACTATAAAGATTTTAGAATTAATTCCTAACTCTAATAAAACTTTTTTCACATCGGAAATGAAATTGGATATTGAAGGGATTAGAGAAGCATTAAGTGCAGTAGTTATAGCTCTTTTTATCGAATTTAATTCTCCAGAAAGTTCACTCCCACAGACTACTGGATAACTAGTTTTACTTTTCAAGATTTTTTTGGCAGTTATTTCATGCTTTGGGTTTATTGGACTCATATATCCAGTTACAGCCATAGGATAGTTTATGACGGGTAATCTTTTTATTGCGTCTAAATCTAGAGGAGCTACCTCTTCCCCTGTAACGTCTATACTCCCAGAGATAAATTCAGGCTCCAACCAATTTGGTATATTACAAATACTCTTTAAAAAGAAATCTTTATCGTATCCTATAAGTATCTCTTTTACCCTCTCAAGCCTCCTCATCTCAACAATGGTATTTGTAGCTAGGGTAGTAGAGAGTATTACAGCGGAGATACTGGAGAAAAATAGACTATTAAGTTTATTAATACTTTCTCTTATACCCTTTGTAAGGTCATAGTGAGTTGTAGGTGCCTTCCCTTTAGAAAGGACTCTGTCCTCGTCTAGGAGGACAGAGTCCGTATAAGTACCACCCGTATCTATGCCTAAGATCATAAGACGTTCTTTATCGCCTCTATAGCCTGTTCTGTGGTCATATTACGAATGTCAACCCCAACATGCTTAGCCTTATCGAATCCTGTAGATTCAAAGGCATCTCTAAACATCTTTTTCTGCATATTGGGATCACATCCAGCTACCACCAATTTTTCTACTTCATTATTTGTTCCTGAGAGAAATACGTTAAAGAATGCGTCTCCATCATCTGCACAGAGCTGAGGATGGATAGCAACAAAGTCTACAAGTCTCTCATGTCTTAACGTATTTAATACCTCAAAGATATTCATCTGTTGAAAAGATGGACAGGTACCTTGACATACACATAGAATTACACCTTTCTTTGCCATTTACTTTCCCTCCTTATCTCCCAAAATATGATATTGCATCTGCTGGGCATATCTTTTGGCATCCCCTACAAAATTCTACACATTCATCGGGGTTTATTACAATTGGCTTATTACCATCAATTGCATACACCCCATGTGGACAGAAATTAGCACAGACAAAATCTCCTATGCACTTATCATAGTCTATGATTGGATACCAGTTCTTTGCCATAAATCATCCCTCCTGTATCTCTACTAATTCTTTTACTCTTTTGATTGTGATTTCTCCTATAAGCGATATAACATCTATGATTCTCTCATCGCTAATATTGTATTGAATCCTATTACCCATCCTCTTAGCCTCGACTAATCCACTATCCTTAAGTATAGCTAAATGCTGAGAAATAAGAGGCTGCCTTTCATTGAGATATTCTGCAAGTTCGCATACACACATAGGTTCCTCTTTTAATGCTAAGAGTATGCGGAGCCTTACAGGATTGGCCAAGGCTCCAAAACTTTTCCATATTAAATCTAACAATTTATTATTATATTCAAATTTTCGCATAAACAAATTATATATACTCAAATGATTCATGTCAAGAGGGCGATCCTTATAATTGAAGGTATACCTCTAGCTTTGAGTATCCTATTATCTTTTTGGCTGATTCATTCCAATAAAGAATCCTTCTCTGTAGATCTATAATGTACAGTCCATCAGATATTTTCTCATCTCATGTATAGCTCATCTTAATCTATCCATTAACAAGTTCCTGCTAAGTCTCTTAGCTTCTTGAGATTTTTCTCATCGGACCCGGCAGGTTCTTTTGGCGTTTCTATTATTAGGGGCTTACTTCTAAATATCTCAAAGGATAATAGATTCTTAAATCCCTCTTCCCCTATCTCTCCTTCCCCTATGTGTGCATGTCTATCTAGATGAGATCCCAATAAGCCTTTGGAGTCATTTGTATGAAATAGCATAATATAAGAGGGGTCTATAAATGAAAACCACTTGTCAAATGTTTCTTCTATAGCTTCTTTCGTCCTTATATCAAACCCTGCCGAGAAGAGATGACAGGTATCTAGGCAGATTCCAATCCTTGTCTTATCCTGTAATCCGTCTATTATAAGCTCAAAATCTTCTGGGATAGAACCTAATTCTGTCCCCGAACCAGATGTATTTTCTATTATGATCTTACACTTAGTATTAGTCCTACTTATAATCTCTTCTAGGGTGTATAAAATTCTATAAAGTCCTGTTTCCCTACCACTTCCTCTATGACTACCAGGATGTACTACTATTCCAATAGCTCCTATTGAGTCTCCCCATAAGAGGTCCTCTAGTAAAGCTTGTTTGGAGCTATCATATATACTTTCTTCAGGGCTGGCTAGATTTAGGAGGTATGGACCGTGTAAGAAAAACATCTTAAAGGGTATCTCTATCTTCTCCAATCTTTTTGTATCTCTTAGACTTCTAGGATTCCTTGAGAATATTTGGAATGTACAGAGTTCTAATCTATAAACTTCTTCTATGGTTTTAGAAATCCCCTTAGATGTAAATAGATGTGCACCTAAACAGAGTCCCACCTTAACCCTCTAAAATAGTGATAACATCCCTAGAGTACTTAAAGTTACAATAACTCCAGCAATAAATACCCCCACCAATACAGAAAGAATTGACTTAATGGGGTTCATGCCCAATAAGAATGAGGCAATCGAACCTGTCCATGCTCCAGTCAGGGGAAGAGGTATAGCAATAAAAACTATTAATCCTAAAGTCCCATATCTTTCTATTAGGTTACTCTTGGAGCGTGTATACTTAAAGACCCAGTCAAAAAAGTGCTTTGCAAAAGTAAATTTCTTACTTATAAGCTCAGAAATCTTTCCTAAGAGGAGGATAATGAGTATTGGAGGGATTATATTACCGATATAGGAGACAAGAAACGCTACTCCTATTGGCATCTTATACACTAATAAAGCCAGTGGGAGAGACGCCCTAAGTTCTCCCACTGGTGTCATTGCCAAAAAGAAAGTAGTTAGATAAGGGCTCATCTCAGTAAGGAAATTTTACTGGTTTACCAGTTCTACTAGATTCGTACATAGCCAAAACCATAGCCAGAGCAACTCTACCCGCTCTTCCATCTATAAAGGGGGTTCTCCCTAATAGCACATCCTTATAGAAGTCTTTTATCTGTCTTTCATGGCTTGAACCCCAATACCTAAGTCCACTTCCTGGATTACTAGATTGTTCTACCTGTATTGTTGTATTGCCTAGATAAATAGTTGCCTTGTCTCCAATAATATGAGCGATACCCTTAGTTCCATATATCTCTAAGAACACAGGAGCATCATAGGGATAGAAGCAATTTGCATAGACACATCCTACTATATCTGGTTTAAATTTTATATAAGCCTCCGCTACATCATCTACATCTATATAACTATGAGCTCTTGTGTCATAAGTGGCTCTTATATAGTCTATTTCTGTTCCTATAAGCCACTGCATAAGGTCTATAGTATGAATAGCCTGATCTATAAGGACTCCTCCTCCTTCTTTGTCCCATGTCCCCTTCCAATCACTCTCTCTATAATAGCTGTCAGGACGATGCCATGTAAGCATCATCCTTGCTCCTTTTATCTCTCCTAATTGTCCAGATGTTATGGCTTTTTTTACCGCGATAGATGCATCATTATATCTATTCTGAAAGATTACACCAAGTTTTACTTTGCATTCATCAGCAGTAGCTATCATTTTATCTGCATCCTCTAGTGTTATTGCCATAGGTTTTTCAGTAAGTACATGCTTACCAGACCTCATAGCCTTTATGGCTACCTCGGCATGTAGATAGTGAGGAAGACAGATCTCTACTGCGTCTATATCATCTCTCTCTAGTACCTTGTGATAATCAGTATACCAGTCTTTTACTTCGTAAGTCTCGCTAAAAAATCTTGCTTTTTCTTCCACTATATCTACTACGGCTTTTAATTCTGTCTCTTGCAACCTCTTTAATGCCTGTGCATGGACCCCCGCTACTCTTCCACAGCCAATCAGTGCAACCCTTACTTTACCTTCCACTTCTCTGCCTCCGTTATATAGATTTTTTTAGGGATTTCAAGTTAGAATTATATCATAAAATTTTTGGATAGGAGGAGTTAAGAGTTATGGCTAAAGTGCTTATAGTTTATTATTCAAGAACAGGAAATACTAAAAAGATGGCTCTAAGTATAGAAGACGGGATGAGGGAGGAAGGGGTTGATGTAGTAGTAAAGGATGTAAAAGAGACAAAGGTAGAAGAGCTCCTTGAGTATGATGGTATAATATTAGGTTCTCCAACTTACTATGGCCTACCTGCAGGTGAGATTAAAAAGTTGTTAGATGAGAGTGTAAAGTTTCATGGTAAATTAGAAGGTAAAGTAGGTGGAGCTTTTACATCTTCTGGAGGTATTGCTGGAGGTAATGAGACTACTCTAATTTCGATAATAGAAGCTTTACTAGTCCATGGGATGATTATCCAAGGCAACCCTGGTGGAGACCACTATGGCCCTGTTTCAGTAGGTAATCCAGATGAAAGATTATTAGGGTCATGTAAGGAGTATGGTAGACGTATTGCTAGACTTATAAAGAGATTGTGTATATCTTAAGTATTTTATGGTATAATCCAAGAAACAGTTTAAGGAAGGGAGTGATTCTATGTCTAAAAAAATTACATTTATAGGTGCAGGGAGTCTAGGTTTTACAAGAGCGTTGGTAAGAGATCTACTCACATTTCCAGCATTTCAAGACGCAACACTAGCACTAATGGATATAGATGAAGAGAGATTGAACTTTGCTAAGACTGCGGTAGAAAAGATAATAAAGGCAGGGAATTATCCTGCAAAGATACAGGCGACAATGAATAGAATAGAGGCATTGGAGGGAGCAGATGGTGTAGTATGCACAATCTTAGCTCACAGTGTGAATGTATGGAGGAAAGATATAGAGATACCAAAGAAGTATGGTGTAGACATCAATGTAGGGGATACAAGGGGTCCGGCAGGCATATTCAGGGCATTAAGGACTATTCCGGTAATGTTAGATATATGCAGAGATATAGAGAAGTATGCCCCGAATGCAGTGTTTCTAAACTATACAAACCCTATGGCAATGTTATGTAGGGCTATGCAGACTGTAAGCAAGGTAAATGTGGTAGGGTTATGTCATAGTGTACAGGGTACAGCGGAGATGCTAGCAAGATGGATAGGAGCGCCGATGGAAGAGATAACGTATTTCTGTGCAGGGATAAACCATCAAGCATGGTTTTTAGAGTTTAAATGGAAGGGAAAGGATGCATATCCGTTAATAAGAGAGGCGGTAACTACTAGACCAGAGATATACAATGAAGAACAGGTAAGGAACGAGATGTTTTTGCATCTAGGATACTATGTAACAGAGTCAAGTGGGCATAACTCAGAGTACAATGCTTGGTTCAGGAAGAGACCAGATTTAATAGAGAAGTACTGCACCCACGGGACAGGATGGAATCCAGGAGAATATGCCTATATTCTAAAAGAGTATCTGGCTAGAGAGGATACGTGGAAAGATGATGTAAAGTACTGGTTGGAGTATGCACCAGTGGAGCTAAAAAGAGGTAAAGAGTATGCAGCGTACATATTTAACGCAATAATAGGCGATGGAACAATGTTTGAATTTAATGGTAATGTAAGAAATTTTGGACTTATAGATAATCTACCATATGGGGCATGTGTAGAGGTCCCTATAGTAGCATCAAAGAGAGGTTTTAGTCCAATAAAGGTTGGTTCTCTACCTCCGCAGATAGCAATCTTAAACTATATAAATTCTATGTGTGAAGAGTTAGCTGTAGAAGGCTCATTAACTGGAGACCCGATGAAGGTATTTCACGCAGTATGTTATGACCCATTAACTTCAGCGGTGCTCAGTTTAGCTGAAATAAGGGATATGGTAAATGAAATGTTTGAGGCAAACAAAGAGTATCTGCCTCAATTTAAACACTTTAAAGTGTAGGTATATTGACTTATAGCTATGAGATGTTATTATTTAATAAATTTTAATCCCTGGAGGTGAAAAGATGAAAAGGTTTATAGGGGTAATACTAGCAGTTTTCCTTTTATTTAGCTCGCTGGCATTCGGGGCAGAGACTCCAAAGTATGGTGGAACATTAATCTTTGGTAGAGGTGGGGATTCTGTAGGATTAGACCCTGCAGATATAACAGACGGTGAGTCTACCAGAGTAACAGAGATTATCTTTGAGGGGTTAGTTGGATTTAAGGGAGAGACAACTGATATAGTTCCAGTGTTGGCAACAAGTTGGACTGTCTCTAAAGATGGAAAGGTATGGACATTCAAGCTTAGAAAGGGTGTAAAATTTCATGATGGAACTCCATTTAATGCAGAAGCTGTAAAATTTAGTTTTGACCGTCAGTTTGACAAGAACCATCCATACTACAAGTATGGGAAGTGGGAGTATGCAGAGTTTGCACTAGAACCTTTAGAGAAGGTGGAGATTGTAGATGACTATACTGTAAGGTTTATACTTAAGTATCCATTTGCCCCCTTCTTGGCTAACCTAGCAATGTTCTCCTGCGCTATAGTAAGTCCTACCGCTGTTAAGAAGTATGGAGCAGACTTCTTTAAGAATCCTGTAGGAACAGGTCCGTTTAGGTTTGTGGAATGGGTTCCGAAGGATAAGATAGTTCTTGAGGCAAATCCTGACTACTGGGGTGGAAGACCATATCTAGACAAACTTATCTTTAGAGTAATACCAGACAACTCTGTTCGTTGGTTAGAGCTTCAAAGGGGAACAATAGATGCGATGGATGGAATAAACCCAGACGATATACCTGCGATAAAGGCTGACCCAAACATAAACTTCTATCAAGTTCCCGCATTAAATATATGCTATCTAGCTATGAATGTAGAGAAGAAGCCCTTTGATAATGTCTTGGTAAGAAGGGCTATAAACCATGCGATTAATAAAAAGGCTATAGTAGATGCATTTTATAAAGGTATAGGGATAGTGGCTAAGAATCCAATCCCACCAAATATGATGGGGTATAACGATAAGGTAAAAGATTATGAATACGATCCAGAAAAGGCAAAACAGCTATTAGCAAAGGCTGGATATCCGAATGGGTTTGAGACTACCCTATGGACTCCTCCGATACCTAGAGGATATATTCCTCAGCCGACAAAGGTAGCAGAAGCCATTCAGGCAGATCTAGCAAAGGTAGGGATTAAAGCTAAGATAGTTACCTTTGACTGGGCTACATATCTGCAGAAGACAAGAAATGGTGAACATGAGATGGCTATACTTGGTTGGGGTTCCGATAACGGTGACCCAGACAACACTATCTATGTATTGCTTGATAAAGATAATGCAAAGAAGGGTGTGGCTAGTAATATAGCTTTCTACAAGAATGACAAACTTCATGATTTACTTATAAAGGCACAGCAGACAACTTCTGTACCGGCAAGAAAGAGACTCTACGAGGCTGCTCAGATTATAATAAAAGAGGATGCCCCTTGGGTAACGATAGCCCATACAAGTGCAGTAGCAGCTACAAGAAAGTATGTAAAGAACTTTGCTATTCCTGCCATAGGTGCTATAAAGTTTACAAAAGTATGGCTAGATAAGTAATTAAAGATAGTATCGGGGAGTGGGTTTATCAGACTCACTCCCCTTATAGTTTTAAGGAGGTTGGCTTTTGTATAGGTATATAATTAGAAGACTTCTTATACTGATACCGGTAATCATAGGGGTAAGTGCAGTTGTATTCTTTCTTATAAGGTCAATTCCGGGGGATCCAGCATTAATTCTTCTTGGAGAACATTCTAATGAAGAGTCTGTTGAAAAAGTTCGGACACAACTAGGCTTAGATAAACCTAAAGTTATTCAGTTTTTTTACTTTCTCTACAATATGGCTAGAGGAGACTTAGGTAGATCATTTTTGACTAATGAATTAGTAAGGATAGAGATCTTTAAGTATTTTCCTGCTACGTTAGAGCTTACTTTATGTAGTATGATATTTGGTTCAGTAGTTGGTTTAGTCTTAGGTGTTACTGCTGCTACCCACAGAAACTCTATTATAGATTACATTACTACAGTAATATCGGTAACAGGTATATCTATGCCTATCTTCTGGCTTGGTTTGATAGCTATTATTATATTTTCTATAAAGTTACATATACTTCCTATTTCAGGAAGGCTTGACCCCACGATAACATTTAAGGCAAAAAGTGGACTTATAATTCTTGAGTCTCTATTAAGAGGTAACTTCGGTGTCTTTAAGAATGCTATATACCATATAATTTTGCCTGCGGTATGTCTAGGGACAATCCCTATGGCCTCTATAGCTAGAATGACCCGTTCTAGTATGTTAGAGGTCTTAAATCAAGATTTTATAAGAACTGCAAGGGCTAAGGGTCTACCTGCTAGAAAGGTTATATATGTTCATGCGTTGAGAAATGCCCTGATACCAGTAGTGACTGTAATAGGACTTCAATTCGGAGGTCTTCTTGGTGGTGCAGTTCTTACCGAGACTATATTTGCCTGGCCTGGTATTGGGAGACTCTCGGTGGAGGCTATAAATGCCAGAGACTATCCGGTTATTCAGGGTTGCATAATATTCTTTGCCCTTATCTTTGTATTTATAAATCTATTAGTTGATATACTATACGCATTTATAGACCCAAGGATAAGATATGATTAGGGGGACAAGATATGAAGAAAGTCTTCAAAGTATTTAAGAATAAAGCAGCGCTAGTTGGCTTCTTAATAATTTTATTCTTTGTCTTTATAGCAATCCTTGCCGATTTTATCGCCCCTTATGACCCTTACGAACAGAGTCTTTATGATAGGCTTCAACCACCATCAAAGAAACATCTTTTTGGTACGGATGATTTGGGTAGAGATATCCTCTCTAGAATTATTTATGGTGCTAGGATTTCACTTGCTATTGGGATAATTTCTGTAGCTCTAGCTTTAGGTGTAGGAGCCTCTGCTGGATTAATTTCTGCTTACTATGGAGGTATTATAGATACCTTACTTATGAGGCTATTTGATGTTATGTTGGCCTTTCCAACGATTCTGCTTGCCATAGCCATTATGGCCGCATTAGGTCCAGATCTAAAGAATGCGATGATAGCTGTTGGTATAGTTAATATACCAACATTTGCTAGGATAGTAAGGGCTTCTGCTCTGGTTATCAAGGAGCAGGAGTATGTAATGGCTGCTTATGCATTAGGTCAGTCTAACCTTAAGATTATACTCAAGCATATACTTCCGAACATAATAGGTCCAATTACTGTTCAGGCATCACTTAGTTATGGTGGTTCTATCCTAAGTGCTGCTGGCTTGGGGTTTTTGGGAATGGGTGCCCAACCTCCAACTCCAGAATGGGGAGCTATGCTAAGTCAGGCAAGGAGTTTTATAATCTCTGCTCCTTGGACAGTGACCTTTCCAGGCATAGCTATACTCCTAAGCGTATTAGGTTTTAATATCCTTGGTGATGGTTTAAGAGATTTTCTAGACCCAAGATTAAGATAGTATTGTTTGTTAGGAGGGAGATTTATGAAATCTAGGTTGATAAAAGATAAAGTCTATTTTTTAGGAGCTATAGATTGGGATAGGAGGCTTTTTGATGCATTAATCCCTTTGCCAGATGGGACAAGTTATAATGCCTACCTGATTGAAGGAACAGAGAAGACTGTTTTATTAGATACAGTTGATCCGGCTATGACTAGTGTGCTTCTTGAACAGCTCAAAGATGTAAAAGATATTGACTATGTTGTCTGCCATCACGTAGAACAGGACCACTCTGGCTCTATCCCAACAGTATTAGAAAAGTATAGCTCAGCTAAAGTAATAATCTCTACAAAAGGTAGGGAGATGCTTATTGACCACTTACATGTACCAGAGGATAGAATCATCACAGTAGAGGATGGGGAGTCGCTATCTTTAGGAGATAAGACGTTAAAGTTTATATATACCCCTTGGGTACACTGGCCAGAGACTATGTGCACATATCTAGTTGAAGATAAGATTCTATTTACCTGTGACTTTTTTGGTTCACATCTAGCTACTAATGAGTTATATGCAGTAGATAAGCCAAAGGTATATGAGGCTGCTAAGAGATACTATGCAGAGATAATGATGCCCTTTAGGAATATTATTCAAAAGAATCTAGAGAAACTTAAAGACTTAGATTTCTCTATAATAGCTCCAAGTCATGGTCCCATATATAATGATCCCATTTTTATAATAGAGGCTTATAAAGACTGGTCTTCAGATATACCTAAGAACACAGTAGTAATCCCATATGTATCTATGCATAACAGCACTAAGGTTATGGTTGACTATTTTGTTTCTGTCCTTACAGAAAGAGACATAAAAGTGGAGAGGTTTGACCTATCTTCTGTTGACCTAGGCAAATTGGCAATAAGTCTAGTTGATGCGGGAACAGTTGTAGTTGGAACTCCAACTGTCTTAGTTGGACCTCATCCTAATGTAGTTTATGCGGTCTACTTATTTAATGCCTTAAGACCAAAGACAAGATACGTCTCTATAATAGGCTCTTACGGATGGGGAGGAAAGAGTATAGATATAATTAAGGGCATGATAACTAATTCAAAGGTGGAAATCTTAGAGCCAGTTTTAATTAAGGGTCTACCTAAAAGAGAGGACCTAAAGTTACTAGATAGACTTGCCGATACAATAAGAGAGAAGCATAGAGAATTTAAATAATTTTAGGGGGAGAGAAAAATGTTAAAAAGAATTTCTATTAGGAGTAAGTTGATTATAAACTTAGTCATCCCTATAATAGGAATATTGGTAACTGGAATCTTTTCCTATGTTACTTTGAATAGAACAACCTCTACTTTAATAGAGTCTCTCTATAAAGAGGCTTATACCAGTATATCTTTAGTGTTAAATGCAGATAGAGACCTTTATCAGGCACTTACTGCACTTCAAGAGATAATCTATTCAAAGAATCCGAGTAGTAATCTTTTAGATGATTATACTACGAACCTATCACAGGTGGTAGAAAGAACTTCTAAGGCGATAGATACAATGGGTAAGTCAAGAGATAGATGGAGTGTATATAAAGATGATTCAGGGAGAAATATCTTTGATATACATTCTGCATTTGGAAGCCATTTAAACACTTGGAAAGGAACATCGGACTTAATTATTGAAAAAGTAAAGTCAGGAAAGGACATCTCTGGGGATATGTTAAAAAAATGGCAAGAAGAGTTTAATATAGCTAGAGAGGACCTAAATGTTATAGGCGAGATAATAGACAAAGGTGCTGAAGAATGGTCAGCTATGCAGGCAAGATATTTAAGAAGTCAAGCTATGGTGCTTATTGGTATCTTTGTTATAGTCTTAGCTATTACACTTATTCTAGGTATATTAATAGCTGAGGGAATAGTAAAGCCGATAGATGGTTTACTTAATATAGTAACCAATATATCTAAGGGTAATCTAAACGTAAAGATTATAGAAAACATCACTAATGATGAGATAGGTAAGTTAGCAAGAGAAGTAAATGCGATGTTGGGAGGTCTAAAAGATATAATATCTAGGTCTATAAAATCTTCAGAAGCGCTAAATAACCTTGCAAGTAGCGTAAATAGTGGTATAGATCAGGTGTCTATGGCTATGCAGCAAATATCAAGTACAATTCAAGGTGTTGCCGGTGGAGCTCAAGAAACTGCAAACAATGTAACATCTGCTTCTAGCGCTGTAGAGACTATAAGCAAAAAGGTAGAAGAACTTTCTCAAAATGTTTCTATAGTAGAAAAGACTACTCAGAGTGCAGTAGATTTGACTAAAGATGGGCAAAGGGTAGTAGACGAACTCAATAAGGGTTTTTCTAGGACTACACAGGCTACGAACTCTATTGTTACTGTAATGAATGAACTCGAGCAATCTGCTGGAGAAATAGGTCGTATAGTAGAGACAATAATGAGTATAAGTTCACAGACAAACCTATTAGCTTTAAATGCAGCGATAGAGGCGGCAAGGGCTGGAGAGGCTGGTCGTGGCTTTGCGGTAGTAGCTGATGAAGTTAGGAAATTGGCAGAAGAGTCTAATCAGAGTGCCCAAAGAATTTCTCAATTTATAGATGAAATCAGAAACAGAATAACATTAGCAGCGCAGAGTACTGATGAGGCAGTAAAGACTATATCTACCCAAATAGAAATTGGAACAGAAGTGACTGAGACATTTAATAAAATAGCTCAGGCTAATCATAGGATAAGTCAAATGGTGCAAGAGATAAACTCTGGAATAATCAGTTTAGTTGATGATGGAAGAAGAATATCTGATGCTATTCAAGGTGTTGCCGCTATAGCACAGGAAAACGCAGCTTCGTCTGAAGAGGTCTCTGCTGCTGTAGAAGAGATGACCGCTACTGTAGAAGATATAAAGACAAATATTGGAAGACTTTTAGAAGTTTCTAGAGAGCTAGAAGAAATAAATAGAGGATTTATACTGTAGAGGTTTATTTCTTCTTTAGCCTTTCTATAAACTCGTTGAGTCTATCCTTAAAAGATTTTACGTAGTAGTAAGGATTTAGGGGTTTTCCTTGCATCCAACCTTGGATAACCTTTTCCATATCTTTGTCTACATTTCGGGGAGGTATATTCCGAGGAGGTATCTGACCCTGTTGTCCTTGACTCTGCTGTTGTTGCTTTAATTGTCTAAGTCTCTCCTGCCTTTCTATCTGTAGTTTATCTAAGAATGTAATCTGTGCATCGGTAAGGATACCCTCTATCTTATCAATAAACTTCTCTGCCTCTTTAGATGGAAGGCTTTCCTTCCTCATTAGATCTTGTAATATGGGAATAAGTTTTCTAGCTTGGTCTTTGGTCAATGCTAGCTTTTTATCTTTCTCTAATTCATTCAAGTCCTGAATGAGCCTTAGTAATTGTTGTAGTTCTGGATTTGCAAATCTTCTACTTGGAACTCCCTGTTGTTGTGCATAAACGATACTAGATAAAAGTAACGTTATCAGGAGAACTATACTTATAGTTTTTGGGTATATTTTCATTTTTACCCCTCCTATTCATATCTCAATGCATCTATAGGATTTAGATTCGCCGCTCTTTTTGCTGGATAGTAACCAAAGAATATACCTACTACAGCGGAGACTGAGAATGCAAGTACTATAGGGGTAGGTGTTATCAGCATGCTTATATTGGCAGACCTTCTTATCACTTCTCCTAGTCCTATCCCTAAGCCTATCCCTACTAATCCTCCAGCGATGGAGACTAGCATAGACTCCATAAGAAATTGTAATAGTATATCTTTTGCCTTTGCCCCTATAGCCTTTCTTATACCTATCTCCCTTATCCTCTCTGTAACATTTACAAGCATGATATTCATAATGCCAATACCACCAACTAGAAGTGAGATTGCTGCAATACCAGCTAGGAACATTGTCATTGTTTGAGTGGCAGAAGATACCGCATTGATAAATGCAAGTTGGTTCTGGACATTAAAGTCATCGTTATCTGGATTAGTAATCTTGTGGTTTCTCCTAATGATATCTTCTATCTGAGCTTGAACTTTATCCATAAGGCTAATATCTTTAACAGATACATATATGGTCCTTATCCTATCACCACCCTCTATCTTACGCTGATAGGTAGAAAGAGGAATAAGTATCATCTCGTCCATATTCATAAAACCGCCAGCCTGTCCTTGTGGCTTCATAACACCAATAACCTGAAAGCTTATACCATTAATCTTAATCTTTTTTCCAATTATCTCATCATTTCCGAAAAGCGTCTCGGCTATAGAAGAACCGAGAACAGCTACCCTCTTTTTACCTGCATATTCTTTTGCGGTGAAGAAACTTCCTTCCTTAACCCCCCAATCTCTCATCACCACATACTCTGGCGATGTCCCAATGAGATTTACATTCGCATTTGTTGCGAGATACTTGACCTGCACATTTCTAGAATTCTCTGGTACTATTGCTATTATGCTATTGCTCTCTAGTCCTTTTAGAAGAGCTTCATAATCCTTGTTAGTTAAAGTAGGCCTAGCTGGACCAAATCTTACTAAACCTGGTCCCCTTTGTCTACTACCTGAGTTTACTATAAGAAGATTAGATCCGAGTGATGCGAATTGTCTTTCTATACTTACCTTTGTCCCTTCTCCTAACGCCATAAGGGCTACAACTGCTGCTACCCCTATCATTATGCCTAAGGCGGTAAGAAACGTCCTAAGCTTATTGAGTCTGAAACTGTCTAGAGCCATCTTTAATATTTCAAGAAAAAGCATACTATCACCTTTACCTGAAGATTCTAAAAGGCGATGGGTTAGGATTTCTAGTCGTAGTGGGGCTAGTAGTTGAACTTAGAGTTGGTAGTACTACCTTGTCCCCTTCGTTTAATCCTCTTTCTACAACTACGTTTATACCGTCATCTTCCCCTAGTGTAACTCTAACTAATTCCTTTTCTCCATTGTCTCTTAATACTTCTACATAAGCCCTTCTCTCGGTTCTTTTTACTGCCTTTAGTGGCACCAAAAGCACATTACGCTTTTCTTTTAATATAATCTCTCCTTCTGCAGTCATCCCTGCCCTAAGCTCACCTGTAGGGTTTGGTATCTCCACCTGGACTTTAAATATTGCTATGTTATTTGATATAGTTGCGCGGGGAGATATATTTGTCACCTTACCCTGAAACTCTCTATCTGGGAAAGCCTCACATGTAACCCTAACAGGTAGTCCTATTTTGACCTTTGGTATATCCGTCTCATCTATCTCCAACTTAATTTTCATAGTGCTTGTATCTAATATAGACATGAGTGTTGTCTCTTTTGCTATATTTTGCCCACCCTTCTTTATAGAGACATCTGCTACTATCCCATCTATTGGGGAATAAATAGTAGTCTTACTTAGATTTAGCTTAGCCTTATCTAAATCTAGTTTAGCCTGTTCAAGGGATGCCTCTGCCAAAAGTATATCCCTCTCTAATTGAGCTAGTTTATCCGCCTTTGTGGATTCTAAGAGGCTTAAGTTTTCTACCGCCTGGTTATATGTATTAAGTACCTTGTTATAACTATCCCTATATGCCTTAAGGTCATTGAGAGTAATAGCATTAGCTTTATAAAGTTTCTCAGCATCATCTAACTGTCTCTTGGCTTTTTGAAACTCTATATATGCGTTATCTCTATTTATTTTGGCATCAAGAATATTCTGTTCTAACTGTTTTTTCTGGTTTTTCAGATTAATTCTAGCCTGTTCTAATTTTAGCCTGGCATTCTTATAGTTTAGCTCTGCTTGTGTAAGGGCTATCTCATAATCATGAGAGTCTATTTTGCATACTACATCTCCCCTTTTTACCCTCGTACCTTCTTCTGCTACCCAGATTACCGTTCCTCCTATCTCACTAGTTACATCTACCGTATCCTTTGCCTCCAAAACCCCACTTCCAGATACAGAGACTAGTAAATCTCCTCTAGTTACTGTGTAAGTTTCAACAGAGGCAACTGCAGGATTCTCAGTCTTTTTAAAAGATAAAAATAGATAGGACCCTACAAAAATTCCTAATAATATAATTATTACTACTAGCCACTTCTTTTTCATTTTCATCTCTCCCCTAACCTCAAGAACGTTTTTCTATACCAATAATTTCCCCATCAGCCATTCTTACTATCTCTTTAGCAAAACTTGCTATATCATGCTCATGTGTTACTAGGACTATGGTTAAGCCTTGGCTATGGAGTTCTGATATAAGCTCCATAATCTCATGGCTAGATTTACTATCAAGGTTTCCAGTAGGTTCATCTGCCAGAAGTATTACAGGCTCTACAGCTAATGCCCTAGCTATGGCTACTCTTTGCTGTTGCCCTCCAGATAACTGAGTAGGACGATAATCGATTCGATCCCCTAATCCTACCAATTCTAAGAGTCTTTTAGCCTTCTCCTTCCGTTCTTTTGGAGAAAGTCCCCTATATATAAGAGGGAGCTCTACGTTCTGTAATGCTGTATATCTGGGTAATAGATAAAAGCTCTGGAAGACAAATCCGATCTTTCTGTTTCTTATTATGGCTAATTCATCATCTGAGAGTTTAGAAACGTCTTTTCCCTCCCAAAGTACTCTACCGGAAGTAGGCCTATCAAGACATCCTATAATATGCATCATTGTAGATTTACCTGACCCCGAAGGACCCATAATAGCTTTAAAGTCTCCTCTATTAATGGTAAGGCTTACCCCATTTAAAGCTATAGTCTCAACACCATCCATCTTGTATACTTTATGTATGTTATCGATAAGAATAAGCTCTTCCATAGTCCTACTACTTTAGACGATATATAGGAATAATTTATTCTACTATTCTTCAGATGCAGATTCTCTAACTGAGTTTTTGAAATCTTCTATTATATCAATCCTATCCATTATTCTGAGCTCTATGCCTAGAGGCTGAGTAATATCTAATAATGCATTATAGATACTATCATTTTTTACTACTATAGACCTGGGGAGAGACTGTGTCATACTAACAGTATTTATAAATAGCTCCTGTGGGTATATAAGTCGATTCTCTCTAGAATATTTGAACATCTCAAGGTTAATACCAGTCTTCATGATATTATTCATAACTATACCAAGATATGGAAAATAGATATCTCCGCTCTCTTCGTCTTGTACAGGATTAGGCAGGAAAAAGAAGTCTATAGCCCATTCATCAAGAGTCTTCTTTGGTTTAATCTCATTTATGCCCTTTTCAATTATCTCATTTGTGTCGTATACTATTAATTCTTCATCAGGATAATCTAAACTTACCTGCTCATCCTCCCAAATAACCTTCGAGTCTTCCTTCTTGCAAGTCCTTATAAGGACTTTATCCATACTTTTTAAGTTAGGATTTTCCTTAAACATTAGACATACATCTATAGCCTGATCTAGGACAGAGTTTAGTAGGTTTACCTCCTCTTTGTTTAACATTCTTGGAATATAACCCGGGATGCACCTTCTAAATAATATCCAGTTATTTTTACCTCTAAACTTCAGTCCTACTTTCTTTATTATTTCTAAGTCTTCCTTAGTTAGAATTTTTCTATCTACAAACTGAATTATTATTAGATCGTTATAAAAAAACTGTTCCTCGTCATCATGTACTTCATCTAGCATCTCTAGAAGAGAAGATAGCCCATCCTTTCCAATATATACTGCTAGTCCATAAACCTCCGAATCTTCCATTTCAAATGCTATGACATTAAAGTAGCATATAGTACCGGTATTAGGGTCCTGAACACCAAAAACGTCTCCGTATCCCATCCAGTACCAACTTTCCAGATTCTTAAACTTTTCTACTAGTTCAAATAGTCTCTTCCACTCCTCTACAGAGGGGGCTAAAAGTTCCATAATTAAGACCTCCTTAAATTCTAGTAAAATTAATCTCCAATATAGATTATACTCTTTGTGGGGTAATATGCAAGGTAGATTAATAAACCTACCTAATAGGATAAAAAGGGAAGGAATGATTAATGGGCTGCCCTTTTAATAAGCCCTACTCCTTTACAACACTCGTATTCTATCTGAATAGTAGAGTGTGTTACACCATGATTCTTTAGTATATCATCTATTTTCTCATATAAAGGGACAATCTCCGTTATATTGAGATTTTCCTTAAGATTTATATGTCCTTCAAAGTGTATATCTGTATCATTAAGTCTCCATATATGAATGTGATGCAAGTCTTTAACCTCTTCTAAAGCTTCTATCTCTTCTTTTATCCTCTTTATATCAATATTCTTGGGAACCGCCTGCATTAATATCTCAACAGTCTCACTAATTATAGCTAAGGATTCCCTAATAATGTATATCCCAATGATAAATGTCAATATAGGGTCGATATAATAGATTTTATACAGATATATCAAGATTCCTCCTATAACAACTCCTATAGATGATAGAGTGTCAGATAAAAGATGTATATAAGCAGACCTAACATTGAGACTCTTATGAGAGTCTTCTCTTAAGATAAGAACAGAGATAAGATTAGCTATAAGTCCTACCAATGCTACAATCATCATTAGAGTACTGTTTATAGTCTCAGGATTCTTGAGTTTTAAGTATGCCTCTTTAAAAAGAAATATAGATATGGCTAGTAGGACAACCCCATTAAAAAGGGCAGATAAAATTTCTATCCTCTTATATCCAAATGTGAGTCTTTCATTATTCTGCCTTTGGGATATCTTTAGGGCAAAGAAACTAATCACTATAGCTAAGGCATCACTGAGATTGTGGAGAGCATCAGATATAAGGGACAAACTTCCAGAGATGAGACCACCTATTATCTCTACCGCAGTAATAGAAAAGTTTAAAAGTATAGCTACTATAAGATTATTTTTATTTACCTCTATATGTGAGTGATACATCGAAATAGTCTCCTCTTAATCTATGATATTATACCATATCTTCCTTCTTTAATTGAGCATTTATAGTACTCAACCCTTGAGGTGTTAAGGTTGCTTCTAAATTTTTACAGACATATTCGGCGATTTCTCGTAGATTATTCATTTTCTTCCTATACCTTCTCTTACCAGCTCATCTATCCTATGGGCATAGGAAATAGATTCTTCTAAAAAGATCTTCACCTTCTCCTTACCTTCGATAATAGTAAGATGTCTAGATATAAGATAAGAAGGTTCTAAATCTATCATCTTTTTTATCGAAGAAATATAAAGCCCTGCATCTTCATATTGAGGTAATGTCTTGTTTATACCTTTCCAACCTACAAAATTACCTGTAACTAGTACTCCAGTATTATTATCCCAAATCACACATGGATCCATAGTATGTCCCGAGATTTCTATAATCTCTAGAGTTCTATCTCCTAGATCTAAAGTCGAAATTCCAGAAAAAGTAATAGAAGGGAAAGTTCTCTCATCCATTCTTTGGTATCTCCTCAATCGGTTTATCCTAAACTTCTTTTTTCACAGCGAAGAAAGTCTGTAGACATTATGTCACTGCCTTTATAGTTAGGATGCTCCCAATCAAGCCACATATTAAAACCAAGATGTATCAAATAAGCCCATATCTTCTCCATATCCCTTCCTTTAGAAATTTTATCTTAGCCCTTTAATCCAGTTATTACTATCCCCTGAATAAAATACTTCTGGGCAAAGAAGAATAAGATAAAACAAGGTAGGGCTACCACTATAGACGCTGCCATTAATAAGTTCCATGCTGTCATTCCGTACATACCGGTAAATCTACTCAAGGCTAGACTCAGTGTTAACTTTTCCCTACTATTTAGGTAGATTAATGGTCCCATAAAGTCATTCCAATTCCACATAAATGTGAATATAGCTACAGTAGCCAAAGCGGGCTTTGTGAGGGGAAGGATTATCCTAGTATAAATTCCAAAGTAACTACAACCATCTATTTTAGCCGCATCATCGAGTTCTATAGGAATCGTCATATAGAATTGACGTAATAGAAATATAAAGAATGCTCCGCCAAAGAAGTTTGGAATTATAAGTGGCTTAAATGTATCTACCCAGTTTAATAACTTAAAAAGCACAAAGATTGGTATCATTGTTATCTGTGAAGGTATCATCATAGTAGATAGGACTAGTAAGAAGAGTAAGTCTTTGCCCCTAGCATTAAGTCTTGCGAATCCAAAGGCTACAAGTGAAGAAGAGATTAGTTGTCCAACTACTGAGAGGAAGGTTATAATACTAGTATTTATAAAGTATCTACCAAAGGGCAAAAATGTAAGAGCTCTAACAAAGTTACTTGGATACATTTTTCTAGGAATCCATTCAGGTGGGAATAGATATACCTCTGAATCCTCCTTTAAAGCAGTTGAAAGCATCCAAAATATAGGGATTAGTATAATAATACTTGACACTATAAGAAGTATATACACTATAGTCTTTATTAAAAATTCTCCTCTTTTTCTGCTACCTAACATATCCCATCACTTACCTTTCTCTAGTGCTCTCATAGTAAACCCAGAGAGGGGATGATTTAAAGATGAGTAGCGTCAATAAGAGTATTATTACAAACAATATCCAGGAAAGTGCTGAGGCATATCCCATACTGAAGAATTGAAAGGCGTTCTGATAGATATAGAGCACATAGAATAGTGAGGCGTAGTGTGGTCCTCCTCTAGTCATAACATATGCCTGTGTAAATACCTGAAAAGATCCTATTATCCCCATTACAAGAGTAAAGAGTAAAATGGGGCTCATCATTGGGATTGTTATATTTAAAAACTTCTTAAAAGAGTTTGCTCCATCTATCTCTGCTGCCTCATAAAGTTCTGTAGGAATACCCTGAAGTCCCGCTAAGTATATTACAATATCTCCTCCTATACCCCAAAAACTCATAATGATAAGTGCAGGTATAACCCACTCCTCACTCATAAGCCAAGCTGGTCCATGAATACGAAAGAGTCTCCATAGAAGGAAGTTAAGAATGCCAAATTCGGGGTTAAAGATCCACATCCATAGAAGTGATACTGCAACACCAGAGATTACAGAGGGTATATAGTATATAGTCCTAAACCACACTAAACCTCTTATCTTTTGATTCAGAAGAATGGCTATTACGAGAGAGAGTATTATGCCTAAAGGGACACTGAGTAAAGAGTAATAAGATGTAACCTTTAGCGCCTGCCAGAATAGTGGATCAAGGAATAGTCTTTTGTAATTTTGTAGACCTACCCAAATAGGTGGTGTTACGACATCATAGTTGCAAAAACTAAAATATAGAGAAGCTATAATTGGTCCTGCTATAAAGATTAAAAAACCTAATATCCAAGGCGAAATAAAAAGATAAAAATATCTTTCTTCCCTTTTTGTCATAGGACTCATCTTGGTTCTCATATTTTCCTCGTAATTATTTCTATTGGGGGTTGGAATATTCCAAGCCCCGATATTTTTCTACTTAGATATCTTCTTTAGATTTTCTGCTATAGCTTGATTTACCTTCTCAATTAGAGTATCTAATACTTCTTTGGGCTGCTTCTTTCCAAGCCATAAGGGGTCGGTTTCAGATGTCCATACAGACTGTAGTTGATAGAAGCCAAAAACCGTATGCTCTGCATCTTCCTGACAATACTTAAAAGCTCCGCTTAATACCTCCTCTAGTTCTTTCTTGCTATTTACCAAGAAAGAACTTATCTTTTCAATATAATCCTTCCTTAAAGATTGCCTAGATGATATACGACTAGTCTTTTCTATGAGAATCTTCTGTGAAGATGGACTTGCAAGATACTTAACAAATTCCCAAGCCTCGTTAATATACTTAGATGTTCTTGCTATCTCTAAAGGGTCTGTATAGAGACAGACCTTCTTTACATTTGGAACGCTATATGGTACCGCTGCAATACCCCACTTATAGTTCTTAGGCATAGCTCCCCAGATAGACCAATCACCACTTATAACCATACCAACTTTTCCAGTTTTTAGAGGAGGCCCCATCTGTTCTATAACTTGTAAAGTTGCCGGAGTCGGACTTACCTTGTGCTTATATAGTAAGTCAGCCCTTTCTTGAAGAGCCTTTAATAGCGCATTATAATTCTTGACTTTATCCAAAGCTAACCTCTTAGGTGGATATCCCTTGTATACATCTGCATCAAACATATCTCCACCCCAAGCCCAAGCTATCTCAAAGAGATCTCGAGTATCCAAAAGTCCATATTGGTCTATCCTACCATCACCATTTATATCTTTCGTTAATTTTTTGGCTATCTCAACCATCTTATCCCAAGTCCAAGTCTTATCTGTCCAGCTAGTTGTAGGATACTTTATACCAGCATTATCAAATAGTGTTGCATTGTAAAATACCGCAGTATAAGCCTGAGCAAAAGGTAAGCCCTTTATATCCCCTCTAAAGGTAGCTCCTTCTATTGCTGCTGGATAAAAGTCATTAATATCTATAGATTTCTTATCTCTTGTTATAAAGGAATTTAAGGTAAAATTCATATCTCTTATTGCATGGTCTACATATCCAGACTCTGCAGCACACCAAAAGATGTCAGGTGGGGTACCAGCTGCCCACATAGAGAAAAGTTTAGGATCATACTCTTCGTAAGGAACTATAATTGCTTTGACCTCTATTTTAGGATGAGTCTTATTGAAATTGGCAATCAATTCGTCCAAGACTGGAACTTCATCCGGATCGTCCCTCCATAGGATTGTAATAGTTGCCTTTTGGGCATAGACAAAAGAGCTTCCTACAGAAAGGGTAAAGAATAAGACTAGTAAGACTGCCCAGACTGGAAAACTTTTGAATCTAAACATCTTTCCTCACCTCCAAATTTTACTATTTACTGTAATATAAACAATAAAGTTAAGTAAATTCTACTACAACAGATTTATATAAGTCAACAGTTACAGGATGGGGTAACTATTGCATATCTTGACCTTACCTTGTATAATTAATCAGAATATAAACTCGGAGGGAAAAGGATGGCAAAGAGAGTAGTTTTAGCCTATTCAGGAGGTCTTGATACTTCTGTTGCTATAAGATGGATTCAGGAAAAATATAATGCTGAGGTTATTACCCTCACCTTAGATATAGGTCAACCAATAGACCTTGAGGCGGTAAGAAAGAAGGCTTTAGATATAGGTGCAAAGAATGCGGTTGTCGTAGACGCAAAGGAAGTTTTTGTAAACCATTATGTCAAAAGAGTAATAAAGGCGAATGCACTTTATGAAGGTAAGTATCCGCTTTCTACATCAATATCTAGACCATTGATAGCAAGAGAATTGGTAAAAACTGCCAAGATGTACGGTGCAGATGCTGTAGCGCATGGTTGCACTGGTAAGGGAAATGATCAAGTGAGGATAGAAGTCTCTGTAAGGGCATTAGACCCAAATTTAGAGATTATTGCGCCTATAAGAGAATGGGGATTCTCAAGAGAAGAAGAGATAGAGTATGCAGAAAAAAATCGGATTCCTGTGCCAGTTACTAAGAAATCCCCCTACAGTATAGATGAAAACTTGTGGGGTAGGAGCATAGAATCTGGCATCTTAGAGGATCTAAAGGTAGAGCCGCCTGAGGAACCATTTGTCTGGACAAGATCTCCTATGTCTGCTCCAGATGAACCCGAATATGTGGAGATAGGGTTTGAAAGAGGCATCCCTGTCTCATTAAATGGAAAAGAACTACCACTAATAGAGATTATCTCTGCTCTTAATTCTCTTGCAGGACTTCATGGAATCGGAAGAATAGATATGATAGAGGATAGGCTTGTTGGTATAAAGTCTAGAGAGGTATACGAAGTTCCAGCAGCTACTGTTATAATATCTGCACATAAAGAGTTAGAACATCTAGTTATGGAGCGTAATCTTCTTTTACTAAAGAGCAGTCTTGAAAGTGAATATGCAAGACTCATATATGATGGGTTGTGGTTCTCCCACATGAGAGAGGCTCTTGAGGCATTTTTTGATGTTACCCAAGAGATTGTAAACGGAACAGTCAAGTTAAAGTTATACAAGGGCAATATTATCGTCTCTCAGAGAAATTCTCCCTTCTCTCTCTATGAGAGGTCATTGGCAACTTACGAAAAGGGAGATGTATTTGATCAAAAGAAGGCTGAAGGTTTCATATACATATGGGGTTTACCTCTAAGTTCTTCTGCAAGGAAGAGGGGAAAGCGACCTTGATAAATGTAGCTATCTGGGGAGCAACTGGGTATACAGGTATAGAGCTATTTAGAATCCTTTTAAACCATCCAGAGGTAAAGATAAAGTATATCTTTAGCCATACTTATTCGGGGGAAAGCTTTAGTACAATATATCCTCATCTAGAGAGATTTGAACCAATATCTCTAACTAGTGAGGAAGAGTATGAGAGGATTAGAGATATTGATTTTGAGGTGGCTTTCTTAGCCCTTCCGGCTGGTGTTAGTGCGGAGAGGACAAATCTTCTCGTACATTCTGGTAAAAGGGTGATAGATATAGGGTCTGATTTTAGGTTAAAGAATCTAGAAGACTATAAGAAGTGGTATGACTTTGAGCATCAGTACCCAGAACTTGTAAAAGAAGCAGTCTATGGGATCCCCGAATTAAATAGGGAAAAGATTAAAGATGCTAGGATAGTGGCTAATCCAGGTTGTTATCCAACAAGTTTTCTACTTGCCGTAGCCCCTATACTTAAGAGTAATCTTTTTGATGGTGAATGGATATATGTAGATTCTAAGTCAGGCACTTCTGGAGCTGGAAGAAAGGGAACTGTCGATATGAACTTCTCAGAGATATTTGAAAATGTCAAACCCTATAATGTTGGTAAACATAGGCATATACCTGAGATGGAACAAGAGGCAAGTCTAATGGCGGGAAAAAGTGTTAAGATTGCCTTTACACCACAGCTTGTTCCTATCTCTAGAGGCATACTGACAACTGTATATGTTCCGCTTAAAAAGAAGATGAGTGCTGAAGAATTGTATAGTATCTATAAGAGTTTCTATAGGGATTCTCTCTTTGTCCGTTTAATGCCCCTGGGTCAATTCCCTTCTACTAAGGGGGTAAGGGGTTCTAACTTCTGCGATATAGGTATCTCTGTAGAAGAAGATGTAGCTATAATAAACTCTGCTATAGATAACCTTGTGAAGGGGGCAAGCGGACAGGCTGTTCAGAATATGAACATTATGTTTGGATTAAAAGAAAATCTTGGACTTGATTTGGTGCCTTTATACCCATGAGTGTAACATTCCCTAGAGGATTTTTGGCTAACGGTGTACATAGCGGGGTAAAGAGAGAGGGGTTAGATTTAGGTCTACTTTTAAGTGTATGTCCGGCTAAAGCTGGTGGACTGTTTACTACAAATCAGGTAAAGTCTCCTTCAGTAATAATAACTGCTGAACGATTAAAAGGGGGTATATTAAGAGGTATTATAGCTAATAGTGGATGCGCTAATGCCTGTACAGGTGAGCAGGGTTTTTTAGATGCAGAGGCCATTCTAAATACTCTTGGGAGTCTTCTAAAAGAAGACCCAAGACTTTTAGGAATTGCTTCTACAGGAGTTATAGGAAGGAGACTTCCTGTAGATAGGATAATAGAAAGTCTTCCTATCCTTATAGAGGGATTAAGCAGAGAGGCTGGGATACTTTTTGAACGGGCGATTATGACGACAGATAGGGTAGTTAAGGAGGTGCAAACCTCCTTTTTTTATAATGGGACAACTATAAGGATAGGTGCCTGTGCCAAAGGCTCTGGGATGATACATCCAAACTTAGCCACTCTATTATGCTTTATTACAACAGATATAGATATGGAAAAAGGACTACTTAAAATGGCTCTTAAATCTGCAGTCAAAGTATCTTTAAACGCAATCACTATAGATAAGGATATGAGTACAAATGATAGTGTTATTATCCTTGCTAATGGTAGAGCAGGTAATCCAGAGATAAGAGATGCTAGTGAGAAGGGGTTCTTACTGTTTAGAGATGCATTAAAAGATATTATGGTCGAACTAGCTAAAAAGATAGCAAGAGATGGAGAGGGGGCGAAGAAACTTATTGAAGTGGAGGTGATTGGAACAGAAAATGAAGATCAGGCTATAAGGATGGCAAGAGCAGTGGTAGGTAGCAATCTTTTTAAATCTGCAATCTGGGGAAAAGAAATAAATTGGGGAAGAATAATGAGTGCTCTTGGAGCTAACCCAGATCCATTTGATCCTTCAAAGGTAAGTATATATTTTGGAGATGTCAAGTTGGTTGAAAATGGAGTTGGGGTTGATTTCGATATAAGTAGAGTAAGTAAAATATTAGAAAGTGAGGAGGTGCAAATCAAGATAATTGTTGGAGAAGGTAATGCCCAAGGAAAAGCTTGGGGTTGTGACCTTACTCCAGAATACGTATATATAAACGGAAGTTATCTCTCATGAGTTTAGTAGTCAAGTTAGGTGGAAGTATAGCGGAAAACCCGTCAGCTTTAGAGAAGGTAATAAGAGGTATTAGGGAGATCGCCAATGGAAATCCATTTGTTCTTGTTCACGGAGGGGGGAAACAGATAACAACATTTTTATCGGAATTAGGTATAGAGACCTACTTTGTTGATGGAGAAAGATATACAGATAGAAGAACCATGGAGATTGTAGAGATGGTCCTAAGCGGCTTAGTTAATAAGCAGATTACGAGTATCCTTTGTCACATGGGTATAAAATCTATAGGTATAAGTGGTAGGGATCTAAATCTTATAACTACAAGGAGAAAGATTGAACTTGGTTACGTAGGGGAGATAAAATATGTAAATGTAGAACCGATAAAAAAGCTTTTAGAAATTGGATTTACTTTAGTTCTTTCGCCTGTATCTGAGACAGAAGATGGGCTTCCCTGTAATGTGAATGCAGACTTTGTTGCCATAGAAGTTGGGAAGGCACTTAAGGCAGATAAGCTCTTTCTCTTTACCGATGTGGTAGGTATTCTAGATGGGAACAAGAATCTTATACCAAATTTGGATTTAGAAAAGGCAAAGTCCCTTATGGAGAAAGGGATAATAAAAGAAGGAATGATACCAAAGGTAAAGTCTGCTATATCTGCAATAGATGCAGGCGTAAAAGAGGTTTGGATAGGAAATAACCTTACACAAGGAACAGTCATAAGAGGGAAAGATGATGGATCTTAGAGAAGAAAGTCTATATCTAGCACCACTCTATAACAGATTCCCTTTAACAATTGTTAGAGGTGAAGGGGTGTATGTCTTTGATGAGAATAACAATAGATATCTAGATTTTGCTAGCGGTATAGCGGTAAATTCCTTAGGATATGCTCATCCTAAGATTGTTGAGACAGTAACGCTACAGGTAAAAAGGCTTACTCATATCTCTAATCTTTACTACACAGAACCTCAGATAGAATTAGCCAAAAAATTAGTAAGATTATCGGGATTAAGTAAAGTCTTCTTCTGTAATAGTGGAACAGAGGCTGTAGAAGCTGGTCTTAAGTTCTCAAGAAGATGGGGGAAAGGACTTGGAAAATATAAGTTTATATCAACTTTAAACTCTTTTCATGGGAGAACAATGGGGAGCTTATCAGTAACAGGGCAGAGGAAGTATCAAGAACCATTCGAACCACTTATAGATGGAGTCACGTTTATCGAATTTAATAATGCTAAAGCGCTAGAAGAAGAGCTTAAGAAGGGCGATTATTGTGCGGTTATCCTAGAACCAATTCAGGGTGAAGGTGGTATAAATCCTGCTAATAGAGAATTTATTGAGATAGCTAGATACCTATGTGATAAGTACGATACTCTACTTATATTTGACGAAGTACAAACAGGAATAGGAAGGACTGGAGCTATGTTTGCCTTCCAGCGCTTTGGAGTAGTCCCAGATATACTTGCCCTTGCTAAGGGTTTAGGAGGAGGATTACCGATTGGTGCTACATTGATAAATAACAAGGTGGCAGAGGTGCTTCATTATGGTGATCATGCCTCCACATTTGGCGGGAATCCTTTAGTAACTAGTGTTGCTAATGTGGTAGTAGATGAAGTAGAGAGGCTTCTTCCTCAGATAAATAGGGTTGGAGAATTCCTGGGTAATCTCCTGAGAGAAAGATTGGCTCTTTTGGACGATGTGATAGAGATAAGAGGGATTGGGCTAATGTATGGAATTGATGTAAAGAGTAATGCAAGAAATATATGTGAAAGATGTATTAAGGAGAGACTTTTATTAATAACTTGTGGGAAGAATACAGTAAGGATAGTACCTCCTCTTATAATAAATGAACAAGAGGTAGAAGAAGGAGTACATATATTAGAGAAGGTATTAAAGGAGGGATCTAACTAGTTGGGATTTCTTTTATTAGAAGATGGAACATTATTAGAGGGGATCTCTTTTGGGGCAGAAGGAGAGTCTATTGGAGAAGTTGTATTTAACACATCTATGGTTGGCTATCCAGAGTCTATTACTGACCCCTCTTACAGTGGGCAGATACTAGTGTTTACATATCCATTAATAGGAAACTATGGAATTCAGCTTGAGGATAGAGAATCTGAGGTCCCTCTATTGAGGGGCATTGTGGTAAGAGAATACTGCGAGATTCCAAGCCATTGGGGTATAGATTATGATATTGATAGTTTCTTAAAAGAATTTGGTATTGTAGGTCTTTCAGGTATAGACACTAGGGCTTTAACTAGAAAACTTAGGATATTTGGGACTTTAAGGGGAGTGATTTCTTCAGGAGAATTTTCTCAAGAGAGAAAAGAGGAACTAATGGATAAGATTCTTAACTGGCATATAGAGGATTTTGATTTTGTAAAGTCGTCTTGTGTAAAAGACCCTGTATATCTTGGTGAAGGAGGTGAAAGGATTGTCCTTATAGACTGTGGAGTAAAGCAGGGGATAGTTAGGTCTTTGCTATCACTTGGTTTTCAAGTAGTTGTTGTCCCTGCTTGGTATACAAAAGACGATGTCCTTTCATTTGACCCCGACGGCGTTTTAATTTCTAATGGACCTGGAGATCCTAAGAGATTAACCTATGTGGTGGAGACAGTTAAGGGGCTTATAGAAGAAGAGATCCCTCTCTTTGGTATATGTCTAGGACATCAGATTATAGGATTAGCACTTGGAAGCACTACATATAAATTAAAGTTTGGACATAGAGGAGCAAATCAGCCGGTAAAGAATCTTATTACAGGAAAGGTATATATAACCTCACAAAATCATAGTTATGTGGTAGATCCGAAAGGTTTACCTGAGGATATAAAGGTAAGTTTTATAAATCTCAACGATAAGACAGTGGAAGGGTTAAAATCTACCAAAAGGCCTATAATGAGTGTTCAGTTCCATCCAGAGGCTTCACCTGGTCCATTAGATACTAAATTTTTATTCGAAGAATTTGCAAAGGAGTGTATGAGAAAGACCTATGCCACTTAAAAACCATATCAAAAAGGTGTTAGTTATAGGCTCTGGTCCTATAGTAATAGGCCAGGCAGCTGAATTTGATTATGCTGGGACTCAGGCATGTAAATCTCTGAGAGAGGAAAGGATTAGTGTAGTCCTAGTAAACAGTAATCCAGCTACAATAATGACTGATACTACAATGGCGGATAGGGTCTATATAGAGCCTCTAGAGGTAGAGGCTATAGAAAAGATTATAGCTAAGGAGAGACCAGATGGATTACTACCTACACTTGGTGGACAGACAGGGCTTAATTTGACAGTAAAATTGCACGAGGCAGGCATTTTAGATAAGTATGGGGTAGAACTCTTAGGTACACCTCTTACTGCAATAAAAAATGCAGAAGATAGAGAACTGTTTAAAAATTTTATACTAAGCATAGGCGAACCTGTCCCTGAGAGTGAGATCGTTAGGGACCTTGAATCAGCAAGGGAGTTTGCTAGGAAAGTTGGATTGCCGCTTGTTGTGAGACCTGCTTATACTCTTGGAGGAACAGGAGGAGGCTTTGTAGAGAGCTGGGACGAATTAGATGAGGTCGTCTCTATAGGACTTAATGCTAGTATGGTTGGCGAAGTTCTATTGGAGAAGAGTGTAAAAGGATGGAAAGAGATAGAGTATGAAGTAATGAGAGATAGCAGCGGAACCTGCATAACTGTTTGCAATATGGAAAATTTTGACCCTATGGGGGTACATACTGGAGACAGTATTGTTATTGCCCCAAGTCAGACTCTGACCAATAAAGAGTATCAACTCCTGAGGACTGCTTCTTTGAAAATAATAGATGGATTAAAGATTGAAGGTGGATGTAATATACAATTTGCCCTAGACCCAAATAGCACTAAATACTATGTAATAGAGGTAAATCCTAGGGTAAGTAGGTCTAGTGCTCTAGCTTCAAAAGCTACAGGATATCCTATAGCTAGGATAAGTGCCAAGATAGCATTAGGATTATTGCTGGAAGAGATAAAAAATCCTGTAACTGGAGAAACTGTTGCTGCTTTTGAGCCAGCCTTAGACTATGTAGTGGTAAAGATTCCTTGTTGGCCCTTTGATAAATTTCCCGTAAAAGATAGAAGACTTGGAACACAGATGCAGGCTACTGGAGAGGTTATGGCTTTAGGTAGAACCTTTGAAGAGGCGCTTCTAAAAGCGATTAGGTCTCTAGAGCATCGTAGAGAGGGGCTTATAAGACCTGAGATATCCTTATTGAGTGATAAAGATATAGGAGAAAGACTAAAAAGAGGAGATGATGAGAGACTATTTCTTATAGCTGAGGCTTTGAGAAGAGGGTGGGAAGTAGATAGTATATACGAGCTTACCCATATAGATAGATTTTTCTTATACAAGATAAAAAACATTGTAGATTTTGAAAGAAGGATTAAAGAGAGTGATGGATGTCTACTACCACTAGCTAAGAAAATTGGTATGAGTGATGCGTATATCGCAGAATGTAGAGGAGAAAACATTGGTAAGGTCTCCAAAGAGAGGATAGAAAAGGGGATATTTCCTGTCTATAAAATGGTGGATACCTGTGCTGCAGAATTCTCTGCAATAACTCCCTATTATTACTCAACATATGAAACAGAAGACGAAGTACTAGACAAAGATAATAAAGAGAAGGTATGTGTTATTGGATCTGGACCAATAAGGATAGGACAGGGTATCGAGTTTGATTATTGTACCGTTCATGCTGTTTTTGCCATAAAAGAAAAAGGTTATACATCAATAATAATAAACAATAATCCAGAGACAGTAAGTACAGACTTTGATACTGCAGATAAATTATATTTTGAACCTCTAAGAGCGGAAGATGTTGTAAATGTCCTTAGAAGAGAAAATCCTAAAGGAGTTATTGTTCAGCTTGGAGGACAGACTGCTATAAATCTTGCTAAGAGGATAAAAGATGCTGGATTTGAAATACTTGGTAGTTCTGTAGATAGTATCGATATAGCAGAGGATAGGAACAGGTTTGATGCCCTTCTTGAAAGGTTAAATATCCCTAGACCAAAAGGACATACTGCACTTATTCTAGATGAAGCCTTAGCCATTGCAGATGAGATAGGTTTTCCTCTACTGGTTAGGCCATCGTATGTCCTTGGTGGTAGGGCTATGGAGATACTCTACAACAAGGAAGAGTTTATAAGTTTTGTAAAGTATGTCTTGGGCATATCTCCAGATTATCCTATACTTATAGACCAATATGTAGTTGGTAAAGAAGCAGAGATAGATGCAATCTGTGATGGAGAAGAGGTTTTTATCCCTGGAATAATGGAACATATCGAAAGGGCAGGGATTCACTCTGGAGATAGTACTGCCGTTTATCCACCCTTCTCCTTGTCACCAGATGTTCAGAGAACTATGTTAGAGTACGCATATAAGATAGCAAAGGCATTAAATGTAAGAGGATTTATAAATATACAGTTTGCCATAGATAAGCAGGATAAGGTCTACATAATAGAGGCAAATCCTAGAGCAAGTAGGACCATTCCTTTTATGAGTAAAGCAACAGGGATTCCTCTTGTCCATATAGCAACTAGAATTATGTTGGGTGAGAAATTAAGTGATTGTGGGCTAAAAGAGGGTATCTTAAGAGATCCACCTTATTATTCTGTAAAGGTTCCAGTATTCTCCTTCGGTAAACTTAAAGGGGTAGATCCGATAATGGGACCAGAGATGAAGTCTACTGGTGAAGTGATGGGAATAGACCCCGTATTTGAGATGGCACTTTTAAAAGGACTTATATCTGCAGGGATAAAGATTGGTAAGAATTATGGGGTTATTCTCTCTCTAAATGAGAGATTTAGGGAAGAAACTTTAAATTCCATAGTGAGGCTGAAATCTTGTGGGTATTCATTCTATTCCACCTCTGGTACCTATGAGTGGTTGAAATCTGAAGGGATAGAGAGTTCTAGAATCTCTTCCCTAGAAGAGGTAGAGAATCTATTTAGAAGTCGTAAAATAGACTTAGTTGTTAATACTCCGAATAAAGGAAAAGATTCTAATAGGTTTGGATTTAAGCTAAGGAGAATGACTGTTGAGTGGCAGATTCCAATGATAACTGCTATAGATTTACTAGATGCAATAAGTAGAGCGGTTAGGGTCTATCCAGAAGGAATCGAATATGGTGTATGTTCAATAAATGATTATCATAAGCTACTTCCCCCTATAGAGGATAGGATTATAAATCCTTGGAGGTAATATGACTGCATTTTTATGGTCGGCTAATGAAGACCTTCCAGATATAGTAAAGGCTTTTACGTACTCTATAGATGAAGATAAAGAGTTATTCTATTATGATATCCTAGGGGGAATAGCCCATACATTAACTCTATGTAAAGGTGGGATTATAACTCAAGAAGAGGCAAGATCCATTATAGATGGTTTATGCGTACTTAAGGACAAAAAAGATATAGACTTCTCCAAGTATGAGGATGTCCATACCGCTGTAGAAGTAGAGCTTACAAACCTTATTGGAGAACCTGCAAGAAAGCTCCACACTGCTAGAAGCAGAAATGATCAGGTAGTTCTCGATGAGAGACTATATCTAAGGGATAGATTAAAGGAATCCCTTGTATGTATAAGAGATGTAATAAAGGCTTTGCTTGATCTTGCTAGTATATCTCTAGATATAATTATCCCTGGGGTTACCCATCTACAGCCTGCCCAGCCCATCTTACTCTCCCACCATCTTTTGGCTTACGTGGAGATGCTAAAAAGAGATTTTTCCAGATTCTACTCGCTTTATCCAAGATTGAACGAATGTCCCTTAGGTTCTGGTGCATTAGCAGGACTAGATTTTCCTTATGATAGATTTTTTATTTCAGAGTTACTAAGATTTAATAAACCTACAGATAACAGTATAGACACTGTAAGTGATAGAGACTACCTGGCAGAATATACGTTTGACATACTTATGACATCTATTCATATAAGTAGATTTGGTGAAGAGATAGTAATATGGAGCAATCCTCTATTTGGATTTGTAAAACTAAGTCCTGGCTATACGACTGGAAGTAGTATGATGCCCCAGAAGAGGAATCCAGACGTAGCAGAGCTTTTGAGGGGGCTAGTAGGGGAGTTTCTTGGATATTTAGATATACTTACTGTTATGATGAAAGGTTTACCCCTTACATATAATAGAGACCTACAGATGGATAAAAAGGTTATCTTTAGTGCCTCTAATTCTTTCATCTTATCAATGAAAATTATTAAAGGGCTATTAGAGAATATGGAGTTTGATAGAGAAAGGATAGGGGAAAATCTAAAAGATGAGTTTTTAATGGCAACAGACCTAGCAGATTTTTTGGTAAATAAGGGTATTCCATTCCGCTCTGCTCATCATATAGTAAGAGATATTGTCTTTTACTGTCAAGAGAATAATAAGAGTTTTAGTCAATTAACTACAGAGGAATGGGAAAAATTTCATAAGGAATTTTTGTCACTACCAGAGGATTTTTTCTCCTTTGAGAATTCTATAGCAAGAAGAGATACCTATGGAGGAACAAGTAAGACTCAGGTTGAGTATCAGATACTCTTGAATAGAGATTGGTTAAAGGAGAGTCTAAAATTAATAGAGAGTATTCCCTCTATAACTATAGAGGAGTTGATATCAAATAGGGGGTAGAGTATGGAAAGATTATTAAGTTTAGAAGAGATATTAAACTTTGATAGGGATACAAGTAGAAAGATATATGGGGATTATGTAAACTCTGGATTCGCTAGACTTTTGTCACTTTTAGACTTTGATAAGAACTTTCTAAAGGCACAGGGTGTATATGTCTGGGATGAAAAAGGAGATAGGTATATAGATTTCCTTGGCGGTTATGGTGCCCTTAATCTTGGCCATAATCATCCAGCTATAATATCTGCTATAGAAAAAATAAAGGATAGACCTAATATCTTACAAGCTTCACTAAATAAGCTCTCTGCAGGTTTGGCACACAACCTGGCAATGATATCCCCAAAGGGATTGAAACATGTTTTCTTTAGTAATAGTGGGGCAGAAGCGGTAGAATCTGCTTTGAAATTGGCAAGAATATCTACTGGGAAGAAAGTATTCGTATATTGCACTAATTCTTTTCACGGAAAGACTTTTGGTGCACTATCTGTTACAGGGAGAGAAAAGTACCGTAAACCTTTTGAGCCCCTATTACAGGATGTAAGGGAGGTTCCTTTTGGAGATCTGTATGCTTTGGAATCTGCTTTGAAACCTAAAGATGTTGCCGGTTTTATAGTAGAACCAATTCAGGGTGAAGGAGGAATAATTGTTCCTCCTGACGGTTATCTTAAGTCTGCAAGAGAATTATGCGATAAATACGGAGCTTTACTTATAGTTGATGAGATACAGACAGGTTTTGGTAGGACAGGATATATGTTTGCTTGTCAGAAAGAAGAGGTAACTCCAGATATTATGTGTCTAGCCAAGTCTTTAGGGGGAGGTATAATGCCTATAGGAGCTATTGTCTCTACCGATGAGGTATGGGAGAAGGGCTATGGTGGGCTAGATAAGTGCCTCCTTCATACATCGACGTTTGGGGGAAACTCTTGGGCTATGTCTGCTGGTATAGCGACTATAGATGTAATAGTGAGAGAAAATCTCTCTGAACAGGCTAGAGTTAAGGGTGACTATTTCTTAAAGAAATTGCTAGGTTTAAAGGAAAAGTACAAGCTTATAAAAGATATAAGGGGTAGAGGATTAATGATAGGACTAGAATTTCATCAGATAGAAGGAGGAATAATAAATAAGATTACCGGTGGTGGGGTGAGTAGAGTGACAAGTGAATATCTAGGTTCCTTAGTAGCGGGAGAGCTTCTCAATAGATACCATATTATAACTGCCTATACATTGAATAATCCGAATGTCATAAGACTAGAGCCACCTCTTGTAATAAACCAAGAGGATCTGGACATTTTTGTAGATGCATTAGATGACCTGTTAAGATCACACCCTACAATTACTCATATTGCATTAGCAAGCAGTAAGACTATTTTGGGTTCTATATTTAGAAGATAGGTGCTTAGTATGAGATCTGGATTGGTAACAATAGTAGGCAGACCGAATGTTGGAAAGTCTACCCTTTTAAATGCCCTTATAGGGGAAAAGATAAGTATTATATCTGATAGACCTCAGACTACAAGAAAGAATATACTAGGTATTCTTACTAAAGATGACTTCCAAATAATGTTTATGGATACTCCAGGTATACATAAGCCTAAGGACAATCTGGGTGAACATATGGTAAAGAGTGCTATATCTGCCTTAGAGGATGATGTGGACCTTATACTTTTTCTAGTTGATGCCACAGAGATTACTGATGAGGATGTCTATATAGATAGATATATCTTATCTAAGTATAGTACAAAAAAGGTCCTTGTAATAAATAAGTGCGACTTAGTTCATGGTGATCCGATTGAAGGTATAAAGGATAAAATAAATCTAAATAGTTATGATGAAGTAATCTCTGTATCTGCACTTTATAAGACAAATCTAGATAAGTTAGAGGAGATTATAAAAAAGTATCTACCAGAAGGTCCACAGTATTATCCGGAGGATACTAAGACAGTAGAGCCTATAGAGGATAGGATAAGAGAAATTATAAGGGAAAAAGTTATTCTGCTTACCTATCAAGAGATTCCATATAGTGTTGCGGTAACTCTTGAGGAGTTCTATGAAAAGGAGAATATATTCTACATAAGAGCTATAATATTTGTAGAGAAAGATTCTCAGAAAGGTATTATCATAGGAAAAGATGGGAGGAAACTCAAAGAGATAGGTACTTTAGCTAGAGAAGAATTAGAAGCTCTATTGGGGAAGAAGGTCTATCTGGATCTTTGGGTGAAGGTAAAGGATAAGTGGCGTAAGAAAGCTAGATGGGTTGAAGAGTTAGTCTACAGCTGATTGTTATGATATAATATTCCTATGAATTCCTATTATATTACTGGTATTATCCTTTCACGTGAGAACATTGGAGAGAAGGATAGATTAATTGTTTTTCTCACAAAAGAGAGAGGCAAGCTAAAGGCAGTAGCTAGGAGTTCTAGAAGAATATCTAGTAAAATGGCTGGAAGTTTAGAGCCTCTCAATCTAGTAAGATGTTGGATACATATAGGTAAGACCTTTGATATTATTAAAGGGGTTGAGCTTATAAGGACATTCCCAAATCTGATAAAGGATATAGAGAGATATTTGTATATAAGTAGAATCTTAGAGTTTGTTCAGAATATAGTCCAAGAGAATGAGGAGAGTTTAGATATATTTAAGCTTTTATTAGGGACATTGAGTGCTATAAATGATTACGATAATATAAATTCGATAGGGATATTCTTCTGGATCAATATCCTAACACTAGCTGGATATAAGATGCGATTAGATAAGTGTATTTGTGGAAAAACGCAGATTACTAGTTTTAGTCCATCTATGGGTGGCGTTATATGTAATGACTGCATATTAAAAACTAACGATGCCATGCTTGTTTCTAATTCTGCATTGTCTCTATTAGGAGAATATGCCGGTATAAGGTTGAGTGAAGCTATAAAAAGGGAAATACCGCAGTATTTAAATGAGGAAATCGAAAGGATAATAACTAGTTATAGAATTTACCACACAAATATAAGACTTAAATCTGAAGAGGTGACCGTATGACATTTCAGGAGGTAATCTTAAAATTACTCAATTTTTGGCAAGGGCAGAACTGTATAATAACACAACCTTATGATATGGAAGTTGGTGCCGGAACTATGAGTCCGGATACGTTTTTTAGAGCCCTGGGTAAGGAAAAGTGGAATGTAGCATATGTTCAGCCTAGCAGAAGGCCTGCAGACGGTAGATTTGGTGAAAATCCTAATAGACTTGGGAAGTACTATCAACTTCAGGTTATATTAAAGCCTGCTCCTTTTAATGTACAGGATATCTATATAGAAAGCCTAAAGTCTTTAGGGATAGACCCTCTAGTTCATGATATAAGGTTTGTTGAAGACAATTGGGAGTCACCAACGCTTGGAGCTTGGGGATTAGGTTGGGAGGTCTGGCTTGATGGAATGGAGATTACGCAGTTTACATATTTTCAGCAGATGGGAGGTTTACCTGTAGAGTTAGTCTCTGCCGAGATAACTTATGGGTTAGAGAGAATAGCTATGTATGTCCAAGGGAAGGATAACGTATTTGACCTTTTATGGAATAATGATGTTACCTATGGAGATATAAGATTCCAAGAAGAGGTTGAATTTTCAAAATATGCCTTATTAAACGGGGACAATAAGACGCTGAGAGATTTCTTTGATGATTGTGAGAGAGAAGCTAATAGATTACTAGAACTTAAACTTGTTCTACCAGCTTATGATTATACCCTTAAGTGTTCGCACATATTTAATTTATTAGATGCTGGAGGAATGCTTTCATACACTGAAAGGGTGTCTTATATTAGTAGAGTAAGGGTATTGGCAAGGGAATGTGCAAAATTATATCTGGAGATGAAAGGAGAGTCATTATGAAGACTTTTCTTCTTGAAATAGGGACCGAGGAGCTTCCAGCCGGAATCTTTCCAGATATTATAGGACAGATAGAAGATAAATCAAGAAAACTATTAGATAGATACCGCATAGGGTATAGAGATATTGAAGTATTTGCAACTCCTAGAAGACTTGCACTATTTGTCTATAATTTAGAAGAGAATCAAAAAGATGAGATTAAAAAAATTAAAGGACCACCTAGAAATGTATCGTTGGATAATAATGGTAATCCCACAAAAGCTCTTTTAGGTTTTATTCAGAGACAGGGTTGTAACTTAGAAGATATAAGATTTGAGTCTACCCCCCAAGGAGAATATGCATTTGCATATGTAAAGATGGAAGGGAGACCTGTTAAAGAAATTCTGGGGGATCTAGCGAAAGAGCTTATTAGCTCTCTTGAATTTCAGAGGAATATGTATTGGGAAGATACTAAGTTCTTGTTTTCTAGACCAATTAGGTGGTTATTATCTATCTTAGATGATGAAGTGATCCAATTTGAGATAGCAGGGGTAAGATCTGATAGATATACCTATGGACATAGATTTTTGAGTCAAGGTCCAATATGGATAAAGAATGTAGACGAGTATAAAGAAACATTAAGGTCTTCTTATGTAATGTATGACCACAGGGAGAGGAAAAATTATATATTAAAGGAAATAGAAAAAAAGGCTAATGAAATCTCGGCTAGACCGATATTTACAGAGGACCTTTTAAATGAGATAACTTTTCTAGTAGAGTTTCCATTTATAATACTTGGAGAATTTTCTAGGGAATTTTAGATTTACCTAGAGA
>JBMFMV010000001.1:0-109424 GCA_049970495.1 bacterium | reverse complement strand
ACTCAGGTATAAGGGCTGATTTGGTAAATGCCAAAAGTATAGAGAGTTTTAAGAATAAAAGATTACAAGTGCTTGTAGGACTAGCAAGTTATAATAGCCCATTAGCAAGAGGACTAGATCTACCTGAAGTTGTTCGTTACGCCCTCTTTATAGGAATACCAAGATTTGAAATAACCCTAAGATATAAAGAAAACCCATCTGCTCTCTGTAGTCTATTTAGAAATCTTTTGCCTTGGTTGATAAAGAGGAACCTTCTAGATAAGATAATGCTAAGAGAGCTGTCTCAGGATTTATCAAAGTTGCGCAATTTCAAAGTTTCATCCTATAGTGAATTACCAGAAAACCTTAGACAAAAAGCTTTAAATATGAAAGACTTAGCGGAATCTCTATTTAGTAATAGCGAAATTTTATCTCTAATAGAAAACTCAGACGAGATAGCTATTAGGATAAGAAGGGGAGAACAGGGGGTTGAACCTATAGCTATCATACCAGATATAAGTGGTTATATACAAGCATCAGGAAGAACGTCTAGATTGTATATGGGCAGGCTTACAAAAGGATTAAGCTATATTCTTGTAGATGACCGTAAGGCTCTTAGTGCCCTAAAGAGAAGACTTGTCTGGTCTTCAGAAGATATAGAACTAAAAGAGGCAAAAGGAATCAATCTGGAGGAGATACTTTATCAGATAGATGAAGATAGAAAAAGACAGATGAGTAATGTTGATTTAAAGGAGAAAATAAAGACTGACTTAGTAGTTGTAGAATCACCTAATAAGGCGCGTACCATTTCTCAATTTTTTGGCAAGCCATCTAGAAGAAGGGTTGGCGGAATAGATGTATATGAAATACCTCTCCAGGATCGATATCTTACAATTGTAGCTTCTAAAGGACACCTTGTAGACCTAAATAAGGAGGAGGGAATTTATGGTGTCATCCCTCAGAATAGTAAATTTATCCCCCTGTTTGAGACAATTGATCCCTCTAGAGAGGATATCGTGAGGGCTATAAGGGAAATAAGTCTAGAGGTCGATGAGGTATTTATAGCTACTGATCCAGATACTGAAGGTGAAAAGATAGCCTATGATATATATTTAGCCTTAAGACCTTACCAGAAAGATATAAAAAGGACAGAGTTTCATGAAGTTACAAAAAGGGCTTTTTTAGAAGCGTTAAAAAATTCTAGAGAGATAAATCTGAACCTTGTGAAGGCTCAGCTTCTCCGTAGGATAGCGGACAGATGGATAGGTTTTGAAGTATCTCTTTATGTTCAGAGAAGATTAGGTAAGTCCAATCTGAGTGCTGGAAGAGTGCAAACTCCCGTTTTAGAGTGGATAGTAGAAAGATCAAAAGAGGCAAGAAAAAAGTTATATGTAGTAAGGGCAGAAATTGATGGATTATCGGTAGATTTTGATTTTCAAAATAAAAAAGAAGCAGAAGAATTTTACTCTAGGCTGAAAGAGGTAGAGTTGGAAGAGATCTCCAGATGGCAGGAGGATTTATCTGTAAGACCACTTAATACCCCAGCACTTTTGAAGGAGGCTTCAATCAATTTGAGGTTTTCTCCTCAGAAAACTATGGATTTGGCGCAAGACCTATTTGAAGCTGGCTTTATAACTTATCATAGGACAGATAGTATAAGAGTTTCTCAAGTAGGCGTTAATGTGGCTACTTCTTACATAAAAGAAAACTTTGGAGATGAGTTTGTCTATATCAGAACTTATAGCGAAGCTGGCGGAGCTCATGAGTGTATAAGACCTACTAGAGCTATAGATGCAGAGGAACTTTTTAGTGAGACTTTTCTGAATTTAGAGAGGTTAACCAAAGATCATATAAGACTTTATGATCTCATCTTTAAATACTTTATCGCTTCTCAGATGCGAGCTGTAAGTGTAGAAAAAAGAAGGATCAAATTTAAGGCGATGTCAAAAGAAAGAGAAGAGGAATTTATAACAGACATTATAAAGGATGGATTTAACCTTATTATCCCTATCCATACCCGTCCTTTAGATTTGGATAAGAAGATTTTAGTTGTTACTGGAAAGAAAATCCTACAAAGGCCAGTAGTTAGTTACTTTACCTATGCAAGTTTGATAGAAGAGATGAGGAATAAAGGGATAGGAAGACCTTCTACTTATGCTATAACTGTACAGAAGCTTTTTGAAAGAGGTTATATAATTGAAAGATATGGTAATCTTCTTCCGACTCCACTGGGGATAAAGGTTTACAGTACTATAAAAGATAGCCAAAAATTTTACGACTTTGTTAACGAAGATTATACAAGAGAATTAGAGGAACAGATGGATAGAGTAGAAGATAATGGGGAGCTTTATGTTGAATATTTACAAGTACTTTATAACAAGATAATTCAAAGGCTGCACAGGGCTTTGCCAGGAAAGAGTATAAAGGAAACTTTTATAAAGCCTAAAAACCTTAATAGATTGCTAGAGTGATAGATTATTATTAAATAATATTACATAACTTGACTTTCATTTCTCCAAATATTAATATTTTAATTGTAAATGATTTAATAAAAAGGAGGTCGATAAAGTTGAGTAGATTTTCAAAGTGTCTGGTAGTAGCTTTTGTGTCTATTTCATTGTTATTAAGTTTGGTTTCTATTTCTATTTCTCAGCAGAAGATTGCTCCAGGCCAGTATGCTACCATAGCTGAATATCAGAAGATCTCTGGCAAGAAGATAAGTAAATTTGGGGAGGCGCCTCAGTTAGCAGAACTGGTAAAGCAGGGTAAACTTCCACCAGTAGAAAAGAGATTACCAGAAGAACCTGCAGTGATAGAGCCTATAGAAGAAATTGGTCAGTATGGTGGAATTTTAGAAGGACCACATCTTGGTAGGTCGCCACAGTATACAAGAATCACATATGAGCCACTTGTTAGATGGAATTTGGATACAAATAAGGTCATTCCTAATGTGACTAAAGGGTGGAAGATAAGTAATGGTGGAAAGGTAATAACATTCTATCTTAGGAGAGGAATGAAGTGGTCTGATGGACAACCCTTTACTGCTGACGATGTATTGTTCTGGTACGAGGATATAGTCCTGAACAAGGACCTTACCCCCGTATTCCCGTCTTGGTTACTTGCCGGTGGAAAACCTGGTAAGGTAGAAAAGGTAGATACGTATACGGTAAGGTTTGTATTTGAAGTTCCATATACATTTTTACTCCAGAGAATAGCGAGTGGTCAAGACTGCTATGCCCCTAAACATTACCTTAGAAAGTTCCATCCGAAATATACCTCTATGGATGAAATAATGAAACAGGCAAAAGAAGAGGGTTTTGACGCTTGGTATAAATTGTTTAATGCAAAGGCAACCAGGTGGCAGAATAAGGACCTACCAGTAGTAACTGCATGGAAGGTTTTAACTCCATTAAGCGATCCTGTATTTACTGCAGAGAGAAATCCCTACTACTGGAAGATAGACCCTGCTGGTAATCAGTTGCCCTATATTGATAAGATAGTCTGGACTCTTGTGCAGAATAGAGAAGTAAGGATAATGAAGTATATAAGTGGGGAAGCAAGTATAGGATACTACGACACATTTGAATCTGACTATACAGTCGTAATGGAGAATCAGCAGAAGGGTGGTTATAGAGTCTTAAAGTGGATTCCAGCACTTACCAATGTAGGAACACTATTTATCAATCAGAATGTAAAGGACCCCGTACTTAAAAAGTTATTTACAAATGTTCAGTTTAGGAGAGCTATTTCTCTTGCTATTAACCGTAACGAAATTGCTCAGCTTATATACTCAGGGAATGCTACACCAAGACAGGTTTCTGTCTTTAAGGGATCTCCATACTACGAGGAGAGGTTTGAAAAATCTTATACTGATTATAATCCTAAGAAAGCAGAGCAGTTATTAGATCAAATAGGATTAAATAAGAGAGATAAGGATGGCTATAGAATAGGTCCCGATGGTAAGACACTAGAGATACTGATCGAGGTTCTTCCTGGTATAGGTCCAGAACCAGATATAGCAGAGATGATAAAGGGTTATCTAAAGAATGTAGGATTAAAGGTCAACCTTAAGGTTCAAGAGACCTCTCTTTGGGTAACGAGGGCAAGAGCAGGAGAACAGCAGATTGGTCTATATGCAGCAGCCGGTGCCTACTATCCTCTTATAGATAATGTCTGGTTCTTCCCTGTATCTGACTACTGTTACTGGGCTCCTCTATATGGAATATGGTACTCATCCGGAGGAAAATCTGGAGAGGAGCCATCTTCAGATATAAAACAGTTACTAAAATTGTATGATCAGGCGATATTAGCGGTTGGAGAGAAAGAAAGGATATTATTGGTAAAAAGAGCTCTAGATATATACTCTAAGAATTTATGGACTATTGGTGTAGTAGCTCCAAACACAAGACTTGTTATAGTTAAGAATGAACTAAGAAATGTTCCTGAAGTTACTGTCCATGAAAACGTAAATTACTGTCCCGGACATACAAATCCAGAGCACTGGTTCTTTAAAAAATAAGTCTAGCATTAATAGTGGGGATTTCCCCCTATTTTATTTTTGGGAGATTAGAATGATTGATATACATACACACTTAGGGAGATTATTAAGGGAAGACATACCAGTAACAGTAGAAGAATTGATAGAAAATATGGATAGATGGGGAGTAGAAAGGGCGGTAGTTTTACCTCTAGATGCAACTCCCGAAGGAAGCATTTTCTGGTTTACTACAGAACAGGTCATAGAGGTGTATAGAAGATATCCTAATAGGATAATACCCTTTTGCAAGCTAGACCCAAGGCAAATCAGTAATTCTCCTAAGACAGATTTTACCTGGATACTTCAGGAGTACAAAGACCTTGGATGTAGAGGTGTTGGGGAGATAACCGCTAATCTATACATAGATGACCCTATGGTACTGAACCTCTTTGCCCAATGCGGAGAGTTAGGGATGCCTGTATTATTCCATTTAGTAGATAGGATAGGGGCGCCTTATGGTCTTGTAGATGATATCTATCTGCCGCGATTAGAAAGAGCTCTGAGAGAATCACCTAAGACTATCTTTATAGGGCATGCTATGTCTTTCTGGGCAGAGATAAGCGCAGATGTATCTGAAGATACTAGAGGAGGATATCCAAAGGGACCAATAAAAGCTCCTGGAAGGTTACAGGAATTGCTGAAGAAGTATGATAATCTCTACGGAGACCTTTCTGCAGGGAGTGGTTTTAATGCCATTACAAGAGACCCTGAATACGGATATAAATTTTTAGAAGAATTTCAGGATAAGCTTCTATTTGGAACGGATTTTTGTCATCATAATCAAGAAGTCCCTATAGTTAACTATATAAAGAACGCCTTGGAATCTGGTAAAATATCTAAGATAGCCTATGAGAAGATAACTCATCTGAATGCTAAGAGGTTATTAGAATTAAGAGAAGAGGAGGCATTTTAAGATGAAAAGGTCTTTGAAGATTTTATTAGTTTTAGTTTTGAGTGTATCTATGGTGCTAGGGAGTTTCGCTATAGTCTTTTCTCAACAGAAAAATCCTTTGGGTCAGTATCCTACAATAAAGGATTACGAGAAGGCTACAGGTAAAAAGATTACGAAATTTAATGAAGCTCCTATGTTAATAGAATTAGTAAAACAGGGTAAGTTACCTCCACTAGAGAAGCGATTGCCAGAAGAACCAGCTGTAGTAGAACCAGTAGAGGAGGTGGGTCAGTATGGCGGGACATGGAGAAGGGCAGCGTTAAGCCCTTCTGATACTATGATCCATCAACGTCTAGGCTATGAACCATTAGTAAAATGGGCAAGAGACGGAAAAACCATAATTCCTAATCTCTGCACATCTTGGAAAGTAACTGAAGGTGGTAGAGTCTATACCTTCTATCTAAGAAAGGGAGTAAAATGGTCTGATGGGGAACCTTTTACGGCTGACGATATCATGTTTTGGTATGAGGATGTGCTACTAAATAAAGAGATCTCTCCTACAATTCCAAGCTGGTTTGTAACAGAGGGTGTACCTGGTAAAGTAGAAAAAATAGATACCTATACAGTTAGATTTAGGTTTGCTAGACCGTACTCTCTATTCTTAGATTACCTTGCAGGACCTGAAGGGCCTGGACCTAATCTATTTGATTTTCCTAAGCATTATCTAAAACAATTCCATCCTAGGTATACTGATCCAAAGAAACTAGAAGAAATGACAAAGGATGCTAAATTTCAATTTTGGTATCAATTATTTTCTAACAAGGCTTCTGCGCATCTTAATAAGGAATTACCATCATTAAGACCCTGGGTTTTAAGATCAGAACCTACAGCTACAAGGATAATAGCAGAAAGAAATCCCTACTATTGGAAGATAGATACAGAAGGGAATCAACTTCCTTATATAGATAGAATAGCCTTTGATATGGTACAAAATATTGAACTAATAAATATGAAGGCGGTGGCTGGAGAAATTGATATGCAGTGTAGAAATATAGCATTCCCTAACTATACACTTTTGATGGAGAATAGAGCTAAGGGGAATTATGATGTCTATAGATGGACTTCAGGCGCATCGGGAACAGCTTTCTTTATAAATCAAAATCTAAAGAAGGATGATGTATTGCAGAAATTACTCAGAAACTATAAATTTAGACTTGCCTTGTCTTTGGCTATAAATAGGGATGAGATAAATAATCTCATCTATCTAGGATTAGGGGATCCTGCTTATAAATTACTACCAGAATCTTATTGGGAGGATAAAGAGCTAAGGAGTCTGTACGAGTATAACCCAACGAAGGCAAGTCAGCTTCTAGATGAACTTGGCCTTAAAAAGGATAAGAGTGGATATAGACTAAGGCCTGATGGAAAGCCACTCAATCTTACCATAATAGTAAATCTGGCTTATCCTATTCATCCGGATGTAGCAGAGTTAGTTCAGAAATATTGGGATGCTATAGGTATAAAGACTGCTATAGATACTGTAAGTGGTGCACTTTGGTGGCCCAGGATTAGTGCAAGTGAGTATCAAATAGCTGCCTACGAGGTTGATTACACTACAGGTAGGTACTTCTTAACATACTCTCGTAGTTTTATACCAAATGCCAACTCTACTTATTGGGCACCTCTCTGGGGTTTATGGTATGCTTCTGGTGGTAAGGCTGAGGGGGCAGAAAAACCTACAGGTGATGCCCTAAAGCTAATATCTATCTTTGATAAGATAAAGGTTACTACCGATGAAAAACAGAAAAATAAATTGGCAGAGAATGCATTGGTATTATGTTCAAAGAATCTCTTTGCTATACCCACTATAGCAGGATACCCAGCTCCTTGTGTTGTAAAAAATAACTTTAAAAATGTCCCTAAGAGTGCAATATATGCCTATCCACTTCTATCCCCAGGATATCTAAACCCAGAACAATTCTTTATAAAAGAATCTAAGTAAGATCTTTTAGAGAGGGGATGATAATTTACCGTCCCCTCTCTGTTGGGAATGAGAAAAGCAAGATTCCTCTCCAAATACACAACTTAAGATTTCCTTCTTCATATTCCCTCCTGGTAATTATCTATTGTAATAGGAAATTTGACTTGACAAACAGTTTATATTTTGCTATTTTGTATACAAAATACAATACTTTATACTAAAACTTAAGAAGGGAGATTTGGATATGGGTAGACTACCAGGATACAAAAGGAGAGAAGCGATAAATGCCTATCTAATGATAGGTCCTTGGATTATTGGTTTTATAGCATTCACTGCGGGTCCAATGATAGCGTCGATAGTAATAAGCTTTATGGACTGGCCTCTTCTTCAGGCTCCAAAGTGGATAGGGATAGAAAACTACAGATTTATGCTCAAAGATGAGCTATTCTGGATTTCTCTCTACAATACGATCTATTATACGATAATCGGTGTTCCTCTGAGAGTAATTGCTGCCCTTTGTGTAGCTCTTGCTATGAATCTAAAATTAAGAGGAATCTCGGTCTATAGAACTATCTATTATATCCCTTCTATCACACCAGCGGTTGCAAGTAGCATTATGTGGCTTTGGATATTTAACCCTGATTTTGGACTTGCTAATGCGCTGCTTGGGTATTTAGGAATTCACCCTCGAATAAGGTGGATTTATGATCCTGCATTATCCAAACCATCTTTAATACTTATGAGTCTTTGGGGGATAGGAGGAATGATGATTATTCTGCTTGCAGGTCTTCAGGGGATTCCTGAACAACTCTATGAGGCGGCAGAGATAGATGGGGCAGGACTCTGGCATAAATTCTGGAAGATAACCTTACCCATGCTTTCACCCTCTATATTTTTTGTTACTATAATGCAGGTTATATCTTCTTTCCAGGTGTTCACTCAGGCATATGTTATGACTAGAGGTGGACCTGCAAACAGTACGCTCTTCTTAGTTTTATACCTTTATCAGAATGGATTCGAGTTTTTTAGGATGGGTTATGCCTCATCCCTTGCATGGGCACTGTTTATGTTTGTCTTAGTACTTACAATACTTCAATTTAGAGGTTCTAGATACTGGGTATTCTATGAAGGAGAGTTGAGAGGGTGATATGATGAATATAAAAGAGAATAAGAGAATAAGAGAAATCATATGGAAGATTATAGCCTATATAGTTATAACAGGATTTGGTGCGCTTCTTATAATTCCATTCTTTTGGGCAATTAGTACTTCTCTTAAGCCAACTGGGCAAGAATTTACTTATCCACCAAAGTGGATTCCAGAACCTTTTATGTGGGAGAATTATAGGATAGCTCTTACTTTACTCCCATTTGCAACATTTCTAAAGAATACAATAATAATAACAGTTTTTGCTACAATAGGGAGTGTTTTAACCGCCTCACTTGCTGGCTATGCTTTTGCTAGACTACAGTTCCCTGGGAAGAATTTACTCTTTATGCTCTGTCTATCTACAATGATGCTACCATATGTAGTTACTCTAATACCCACGTTTATACTTTTTAGATGGCTAGGTTGGATTGATACGTTTTACCCCTTAATTGTTCCATCCTGGTTCGGTGGGGGAGCATTCTTTATATTCTTGTGTAGACAATTCTTTATGACTCTACCACTGGATTATGACGATGCAGCAAAGATTGATGGTGCAAATGAGTGGTATATATACAGTAGAATAATTATGCCGCTTTCACAGCCAGTGGTTATCACTATGCTTATCTTTAACTTTGTAAACCACTGGAATGACTTTATGGGACCTCTGGTGTATCTACATTCTATGGAGAAACGAACTATAGCTATAGGGCTTAGGACATTCTTAACTAGTATGACAGAAAGATCAGACTGGAATTATCTTATGGCAGCTTCCGTGGCTACAACGATACCTATACTGGTAGCCTTCTTTGTAGCTCAGAAATACTTTATAAGAGGCGTAGTCATGAGTGGATTGGCTGGGAGGTGAGAGTTTAGAAGAATAAGAGGACTTATTATTTTGAATCTATTCCTCTAAGAGCGATGAGGTATCTATAAAGGGGGGGATTACCAAAAGAAAAATTTTTAGGAGGGTGAGAAGTTTATGAGAAGATTTTTAGGTAGTTTAATATGCTTAGTGTTTTTGTTATCTTTACCTGGGCTAGTCCTTGGTAAAACCGTACTGAATTGGTTTGCTCCTATGTCACCTGGACCAGAGTTGGATCTCTGGCAAGGTCTTATAAAGGAATTTGAAAAGAGGAATCCTGATGTAGAGGTAAAGCTTAGTGTTGAACCTTGGGGTGACTATTGGCCTAAGATTGCTACGATGTTTGCAGGTGGACAGCATCCTGACCTAGTTTGGATGCACTATTCTAGATTTAAAGATTATGCTGCCCAGGGTGCTTTAAGACCTTTAGATGACTATATTAGGAAAGATAAGGCATTTGCACCTGACTTAGCTCAAATCCCTACTGTCTTAAAGAAGATATTCCAGCATGATGGTAAGCAGTACGTACTCCCCAAAGATCATGGTGGAATAGCGGTATGGTACAATATGGATATGTTTGATCAGGCTGGAGTCAAGTATCCTTGGCAGGGTTGGACTTGGAAAGACTTTTTGACTGCAGCACAAAAGCTTACTAAAGATTTCAATGGCGATGGAATTACTGATCAGTGGGGTACTACAGACTTGATGTTTGGTGGAGACCCGGCTAGCTGGTGGCATCATGAAATGGGTTGGGCTATGATTAAGTCTTTTGGTGGAGATACCTATAGCGATGACTATAAGTCAGTCTTTATAGATAAGCCAGAGACTATCGAGGCTATTCAGTTTATGGCGGATTGTATTAATAAGTATAAAGTAGCCCCAACCTCTGACCAGATAGCAGGTTTAGGACCTCCATTTAGAATAGGCAAAACTGCAATGTCTTGCTTCCCACATGCAGCTGAAGGGTATTGGATAAGGTATGAGAAGAGACCCGTTAAGAGATATGGAGTAGAATTTCTGCCAAAGGGCAAAGGTGGTATATGGTATGCCCTTGGGGCTACTGGATTTGCCATTCCAACTGGAAGCAAATGCCCAGATGTTGCATGGAGATTTATAAAGTATGCACTATCTAAGGAGGTATCTGAGAAAGTTGCCGAACACTACAGATGGGGTAGCCAAAGGATGGATATGTGGGCAAAGAGGTTTGAGCTCCAGGTGGAAAGGGGTATCTATATAGAGGAGAACTGGAGGAGGGTCTGGGTAGATGCAGTAATAAATCCGACCAAAGTTGGTGTACACCTTGGCTATGCTAGAATCCCCGCAGGAGCTGCTGAGATAAATACAATACTAAGGACTGAATTTGACCCAGTATATCTTGGTAAAAGGACTGCAGCTGATGCTGCAAAGGCAGCAAAACCTAAGATATTAGAAGTTCTTAAGAAGTTTTATAAGTAGTAAAAATATCCCCGAGGTAACCCTCGGGGATAAACTAAAAAATAAGGAGGCAAAAATATGGCAGTTGATAGGGAAAAGATTTTAGAAAAGTTTGCTCCATTAAGGGTAGCAGATGTGTGTGATGCAATGGATTGGCTTATGTTAAGAAATATTGGTCTAATGTCTAGGGATATAAGGCCGCTATTTAGACCGGTAAGGGTGTGTGGTATAGCTAAGACAGTAAGGTATGTCCCTACAAATAGAATAGTCCCTACTATGAGCCCAGAAGAGTATACAAAATTTGTCGAAGATTGGTATGCAAATGTTTGTACCTATCCCTTTGGAGAGATTATAGAGCCAGGAGATATAATAGTAATTGATGCTCATGATTTAGATGTAGGGCTTCTAGGTTCAAATAATTCCCTTGCATATTTTAATAAAGGAGCTAGGGCGTTAGTAACCGATGGAGGATGCAGAGATACCGATGAAGTCATAATAGAAAAGGTGCCTGTATTCTGCAGGTATATATCTAGAACTATGGTTCAGGGTAGGATGGAATTTGAGTCTATGAATAAACCTATAAACTGTGGTGGAGTCTTAGTAAGACCTGGAGATGTAATAGTTGGAGATGGAGATGGTGTAGTTGTAGTTCCCCAGGAGTATGCATTAAAGGTGGCAGATATAGCATTGAAGATACTTGAAGAGGATAAGATAGGACGTAGAAGACTCTATGAACAGGCAGGATTGCCTCTAGATGAGACTGTATTATAAATATTAAAGACTATGGGGGGAAGTTTATGTCAGATCTAAAGACAAAGTATAAAAATTTAGAGACATTAGTATATGAAGAGATAAAGTCTATGATCTTTCAACAGAGGCTTCCCCCTAACTCTAAGATAGTAGAAGAAGATCTCTCTAAACAGCTCAATGTGAGTAGGACACCTGTAAGAACTGCATTAACTGCTTTAGAAAAGGAGGGCCTTGTCAAGATAATTCCAAGAAGAGGTGCCTATGTAGTAAGTCTTGATGTAAACGATATAGAGGAGATTTATATCTTGAGAGAGGTCCTAGAGGCTACAGCGGCAAGATATTCAGTAAAGTATGCAGACAGCTCTTTTATTGATAAGTTAGAGAAAGCCCTCAATGATTATAAAGCCGCTGTGGAGAGTAAAGATTATAATAACTGTATCAAGTATGATGAAGTCTTCCATAATCTTATTCATAATGCTAGTAAAAATAGTAGGCTTATAAGTCACTTAGAAATCTTAAAAAATCAGATACAACTTCTTAAATTTCGCTCCTCTCATATACCTGGAAGGCCCTTAAAATCATTAAAGGAACATATGGAGATTCTTAATGCCATAAAAGAAAGAGACCCTGATAAGAGTGAACTAGCTATGAGAACACATATAAAGAATGCAAAAGAAGATGTCTTAAAATTCTATAAAGGAGAGTTAAGATGAAGCCAAATGTGATAAAAAGAATTGAAAGAGTCAGTCAAGAATTAATTGAAAGGCTATCTCAGTTTTCTTCAGCCACAGTTTATGAGGCAAACGGACAGAAGGGGGCAATGCTATCATATATAAAGCCGATAGATGAAAATATGAAACTCTGTGGGCCTGCTGTTACGGTTTTATCTCGTGCTGGAGATAATCTAATGCTTCATAAAGCTATATCGGTAGCTCAGCCTGGAGATATTCTGGTTGTGAATATTGGAGACTATGAAGAAGCTGGGGCATGGGGAGAAATAGCTACTGTTGCAGCAATGGAGAGAGGTATCAAAGGACTTATAATAGATGGAGGGGTTAGGGATACTCAGGCAATAAAAGCTTTGGGATTTCCAGTATTTTGTAGGTCAATATCTATAAAGGCCACTACTAAGAAGTTACTGGGTTATATCAATCACCCTATTACCTGTGCAGGGGTTATTGTAAATCCTGGAGATATAGTTTTAGGAGATGCAGATGGAGTTGTAGTGGTTAAAAAGGAAGATGCAGAAGAGGTTATAAAGAAGGCGGAGGAGAGAGAAAGGTTTGAGAAAAAAGTTATAGAGGAGCTAAGACAGGGTAAACTTACTATTGACCTATTAAACTTAAGGCAGGTATTAGAAAGAGAGGGATTGACAGAGGAAGAATGAAAAATGTAGAGACTCAGGTAACTTCTAAAATAGATGCTGAACTTTTGAAGGAATTTTGTTCTAGCGTCTTAGTGAGACTTGGGGTTCCTAAAAAATCTGCAGATATAGTATCAGATCATCTTGTGTGGGCAGACCTTATGGGGATAAATTCACATGGGGTAACTCGTTTAGGCATATATGTTAAAAGATTGCAGACAGGGTTAGTAAATGCAGAACCCAATATAAAAGTTATTAGAGAGACCCCTTCTATGATAGTTTTAGATGGGGACAATGGGTTAGGGCAAGTTGTTGGTGTCAAAGCGGTGGAGTTAGCTATCGAAAAGGCAAATAAAGTTGGAGTCGGAGTTGTAGGGGTAAGACATACTACACACTTTGGATGTGCTGGTTACTATGCCTTAAAGGCTATAGAAAGAGATATGATTGGGATAGTCATGTCAAATGCTCCATCTACTATGGCTCCATGGGGAGCAAGGGTCCCATACCTTGGGACAAATCCGATAGCATTTGGAGTACCAACAAAAAACTTCCCCCCTATTCTTTTAGATATGGCTACCAGTATTGTTGCTAGGGGTAAGATTATTCTAGCAGCAAAAGAGGGTAAGACTATCCCAGAGGGATGGGCGGTTGATCCAGATGGAGAATTTACTACAGACCCAGAATCTGCATTAAAAGGGGCAGTCTTACCTTTTGGAGGACCTAAAGGTTCTGGTATAGCCATAATGATAGATATATTTAGCGGTATCTTGAGTGGTGCAGAGTTCGGCTCACATATAGGTTCTCTATACGATGATTTTTCTAAGCCACAGAACGTAGGTAATTTTATGATGGTATTCAATATAGCAAGTTTTTGTCCAGTTGAAGAATTTAAAGAGAGAATTGAATTGATGAGACAGGAAATAAAGGGTTTACCTAAGGCAAAGGGGGTAGATGAGATATTACTTCCAGGAGAGATAGAGTTTAGAAGATATGTGGAAAACCAAAAGACAGGGGTTCAACTTAGTCCAGAAGTTATTAAAGAGTTAAGAGAAGTTGGGGAATTAGTATCTGTTAGATTCCCATTATAAGGAGATGGTAGGAGATGAATAACCTTAACTTTGTGTTTAGTATTCCTACACTCATAGTTTTTGGTTGCGGATGTATAAAAGAACTTGGTAAAAGGATAAAAGAATTTTGGGGATCTAAAGCTCTTATAGTTACTGATAGAGGTATAGTAAATTCTGGGATGTTAGAAGGGATAAAGGATATTCTTTCAAAAGATAGTATAGAGTTTGTCATATTTGACGAGGTGGAGCCAAATCCTTTAGATACTACAGTTGAGAAGGCAACAGACATGGCTATAAAAGAGGGATGTAATGTAGTTATAGGTATCGGCGGTGGAAGTTCTATGGATTCTGCTAAGGCAGTTGCCATGAGAGTAACTAACAGAGAAGGGACACTCATAGATTATATAGGGATAAACAAAGTCAAAAATGCCCCACTACCTATTATAGCTGTTCCTACAACTTCTGGTACTGCTAGTGAACTAACAATCTTTTCTGTCCTGACTAATAGTATAGATATGACAAAGATAAGTATAGGGAGTGACCTTTTGACTCCAAAAGCGGCTATATGTGATCCAATACTTACAGTCTCTATGCCACCAAGTGTAACTGCAATGACTGGTATGGATGCTCTGACACATGCGATTGAATCATATGTAACTACTGTTGCCACTCCAGTTACAAAAGCTCTTGCCCTAGAGAGTATAAGACTTATATCAAATAACTTGAGGAGAGCAGTATCTAGAGGAGAAGACTTGCAGGCAAGGACCAATATGCTTCTTGCTAGTTTATTAGCAGGGATGTCTTTTAGACATACCAGATTAGGTATTGCTCATGCTTTAGCTATGCCTTTAGGAAGCTGGGATATTAGGCTTCCTCATGGATTAGCTAATGCGTTAGTCCTTCCCTATGTAATGGAGTTTAATCTTCCTGGAAATCTAGAGGGTTATGCAGAGATTGCTATTGCAATGGGAGAATCTTCCGGGAGTACTATAAGGGAGACTGCGTTAAAATCTATTAAAGCGGTAAAAGAACTGATAAGAGATATAGGACTACCTAAAGGTTTAAAGTCTGTTGGGGTAAAGAGGGAGGACTTTGATAAAATTGCCCAAGAGGCTACGAAGAGTGGGAATTTGACTGTAAATCCTAGAGTTTGTAAGAAAGAAGATCTTATATCTATATTAGAAGCTAGTTATGAAGGAGAGTGAGACTATGGAGGTTGTCGGTTTTATAGGTTTAGGAGCTATGGGACTTCCTATGGCTAAAAATATAATAAAAAAGGGATTTCCTTTGGTTATTATGCCACATAAGAATATGGAGCCTGTAAATATTTTAAAAGATCTTGGCGCAAAGGTGGTAAATACACCAAAAGGGGTTGCCCAAGAATCTAACATAGTAATTACTATGTTACCAAGTTCTAAAGAAGTAGAAGAGGTTATCCTTGGTAAGGATGGAATTATAGAAGGGATAAAACCTGGAAGCGTTGTGATAGATATGGGTACAAGTATGCCTCAGTCTACAGTAATGATAGCAGAAAAGTTAAGAGAAAAAGGAGTAGAAATGCTCGATGCTCCTGTAAGTAGAGGAGTAAAGGGCGCTCAAGAGGGTAATCTCTGCATAATGGTTGGAGGAAAGAAAGAAGTTTTAGATAAGTGTAGACCGGTATTAGAAGCTATGGGAAAGGATATATTCTATGTCGGCTCTAATGGTCAGGGGCATATAGTAAAACTACTGGGTAATCTTATAAGTATATCTAATATGGCAATAGTGGCAGAATCTTTTGCCCTAGGGACAAAACTTGGGGTAGATCCAAAGGTCCTCTATGAAGTCCTAATAAATACTGCTGCAGATAGTTTTATCTTGAGGACCCAAATCCCTGGGATCTTATCTAGAGATTTTAATCCTGGATTTAAAGCTAAACTGGCAAGTAAAGATATAAATCTAGCTTTGGACCTTGCAAAAAATGTAGAAGTCCCTCTATTTATGGGTGCTACTGCAAGCCAACTATTCACTGCAGTAAAGAATCTAGGTCACGGTGAAGAAAATCAGTCTGCAGTTATTAAGGTATGGGAGAAACTCTTGGGAATAGAGGTGGCAAGTAAGTGAACTATATAGGTGGAAAGTGGCTAACAAATGCTAGTACTGGAAGAACATTTAAAAGTATAAATCCTGCCGATAAGGATGAGGTACTGGGAGAGTTTCCCCTGTCCGGTAAAGAAGATGTAGAACTAGCGGTAGCTAGTGCAAAGAAGGCTCAGAAAGACTGGAGAAAGATACCCGCCCCTGAAAGAGGTAAAATACTTTTCAATATAGCAAAACTTATGGAAAAAGAAAAGGAAAAACTTGCAGAGACAATTACAAAAGAGATGGGAAAGACTCTTAAAGAATCACTTGGTGAGGTTCAGATAAGCATAGATATGGTTTACTATTCTGCAGGAGAGGGGAGAAGACTAATAGGAGAGACCGTGCCTTCTGAGAAAAGGGACAAATATATTATCTATCTCAGAGAGCCTGTAGGTGTTGCTGGTATAATTACCCCGTGGAACTTTCCTCTATTACTACCGGTAAGAAAGATTATGCCAGCACTTATAGCTGGTAATACTGTTATCTTTAAACCATCAAGAGAAACACCACTAGTAGCTCAGCAATTTGTAAAATTATTAGAAGATGCAGGTTTACCTCCAGGGGTTTTAAATCTAGTACAGGGTTCTGGGGAGTCTGTAGGACTGGAGATAGTTAAACATCCTGATGTAGGTGTAGTATCTTTTACTGGCTCTGTAGAGACTGGTAGAAGGATAGGTTCTATATGTGGGGAACAGATAAAGAAGGTTGGGTTAGAACTAGGAGGAAAGAATCCGGTAATAGTATTAGAAGATGCAGATTTAGAATCTGCTTTAGATGGATGTGTATCGGGAGCTTATGGTGCTACTGGCCAGAAGTGTACGGCAGCAAGTAGAATTATCGTAGAAGAGAGGATCTACGATAAGTTTGTAGATATGTTCTTGGAAAAGGTAAAAAAGATAAGAGTTGGAGATGGAATGGATAAAGATACAGATATGGGACCCCTTGTAAGTGAGTCTCAGTTGAATAGGGTAAGATACTATGTAGATTTAGGCATAAAAGAAGGGGCAAGACTTGAATATGGAGGAAATGTTTTAAGTGGCGATAAATTTTCTAAGGGATTTTTCTTTGAACCTACGGTATTTATAGACGTAACTCCTGAGATGAAGATTGCAAAGGAAGAGATCTTTGGCCCTGTTGTTTGTATAATGAAGGCAAAGGATTTTGATGATGCAATAGAAATAGCTAATAGTACAGAGTATGGTCTCTCTGCTTCAATATATACAAAAGACCTTAAAAAAAGCTTTAAGGCTATGGAACTTCTAGAGTCTGGTGTAGTTTATATAAATGCCCCTCCAACAGGTGCAGAGATAAATGGTCCCTTTGGAGGGATCAAGTCTTCTGGAAATGGTGAGAGAGAGCAAGGGACAACTGCAATAGACCTATTTACTGAGTGGAAGACGGTATTTATAGTCCTCGGATAGGAGGGAAGTATGGAGATAATAGACGGAAAGCAATTTTTGTTTTGTCGGGTAGATAGAGGAGAAGATTTGTTAAAAAGTATTGTAAAGGCAATAAAGGATAATAAATTAGATACAGGGGTTGTAGTTTCCGGAGTGGGTAGTCTTTTGAAGGCAAGAATCCATATGGTAGCTTCTAATGACTTTCCACCAAAGGATGATTTTTTAGAGTTTGAAGGTCCTTTAGAGATTGTCTCTTTACAGGGAATAGTAGCAAATGGTGAACCACATCTACATATCTCTATAGTGAATAGAGATTTCAAATCATTCAGTGGACATTTAGAAGAGGGATGCCTAATCCTTTCCATATGTGAGGTGGCTATACTAAAGATAGAAGACCCTAAACTGGCAAGGACCGTCTTTCCTGGTACACACGTAGGAAAACTGATAAGATCTTCTTAGACATGATAAAATATCTCTAAAAGAAAACTCTTTTGGAGGGTTTAAATTGGGTAAGGATGTATTAGAAGATATAAAGATTGCTTATATAGGTGGAGGCTCAAGGGGTTGGGCTTGGAAATTGATGACTGATTTGGCACTTGAAAAAGATTTAAGAGGGACTGTTAGACTCTACGATATTGATTATGAGGCTGCTAAGACTAATGAGATCATAGGGAACAAGATTTCGAATAAACCAGAAGTCTCTGGAAAGTGGAGTTATGTAGCAGTAAAGACACTTGATGAAGCCTTGTATGGTGCCGATCTGGTAGTTATTTCGATATTACCAGGGACATTTAGGGAGATGTATTCAGATGTCCATGCCCCTGAGAAGTATGGGATATACCAATCAGTAGGAGATACAACAGGTCCTGGCGGACTTATAAGAGGTTTGAGAACAGTACCAATGTACGTAGAATTTGCAGAGGGGATAAAGAGGAACTGCCCAGACGCATGGGTGATTAATTATACAAATCCTATGGCTATATGCATCAAGACGCTTTATGAAGTCTTCCCTAAGATAAAGGCATTTGGATGTTGCCATGAGGTATTTGGAACACAGGAATTGCTAGTAGATGTAGTTAAGCATTATCATGGTGAAGATATTAAGATTTCTAGAAGAGACATTAAGGTTAATGTCTTAGGAATAAATCACTTTACCTGGTTTGATAAGGCTTCATATAAATCAATTGACCTGTTTCCCTTATACGATAAATTTATAGAAGAGTATTATGAGGAAGGTTATGAAAAAGAGAAAGGGCGTTGGGAGAGAGATTACTTTGCCTCTGCAAATAGGGTTAAATTTGATCTATTTAGAAGATTTGGGCTTATAGGAGCAGCTGGAGATAGGCATCTAGCTGAGTTTATTCCGCATATATATCTTACCGATAGAGAGACGGTAAGAAGGTGGAAATTCTCTTTGACCCCTGTTGAGTGGAGAATAAAGAATAGAGAAAGATTGATTGAACTTAGTAAAGAATTTGCCTCTGGACAAAAGGATATACCACTAATTCCGTCTGGAGAAGAAGGTGTTATGCAGATGAGAGCCGTCTTTGGCCTAGATACTTTTGTAACAAATGTCAATCTTCCAAATAGAGGTCAAGTATCCAATCTCCCAATTGGCGCAATTGTAGAGACTAATGCAGTCTTTACTAGAGATGACGTCCGTCCTGTATATGCAGGTGAATTACCACTAGATCTGGCAAGTATAATGATACGACATATAACCAATCAGGAGTTAATTGTAAGGTCTGTACTAGAAAAAGATCTTAACCTTGCTAGGAGGGCATTTCTAAATGATCCTGCCATAGAAAGGTTAACTGTATATAAGGCTAAAGAATTGTTCAATGAAATGATAGACAATACTAAGGAATACCTTCAGAGCACGTTTTCTTTGTAGGGTTTAGAGACTAATTGTATATATTAAGCCTAGGGTTAGAGAATAAATTACCCTAGGCTTAACTTTTGCAGGGGTGGCATTCCCTGAAAGTCTTAAAATTTAGGTCGACTATGAGTAGATATCAGCTAAAATATATTTTTAAGTATAAAATTAATAGACTTATGAATATACCTCTACTTGAAAAAGATTTATCTTTTTTATAGAATAAAGGCATAAAGAATTTTAGGAAGAAAGGGGAATAATGATTGCCTATTGATAGTTATAGGAGGCTTCAGCAAATTATAGAGAACTTTCAGGGTTTTCTCTATGAGATAGAATTTGGTACATCTAAAGTATTATTCCTGGAAGGTAAAATAGAAGAGATAACCGGTTATACGAAGGAAGATTTTTACAGTGGGAAGATTATTTGGAGAGATTTGATACATCCTCAAGATCTATCAAGGATAGAGGAAGAGAGAAATAAATTGCTGAGTATACCAAATTGTACAGCTAGAAGCGAGTATAGAATTATAAATAAAGATAACGATATCCGTTGGGTCTTTGATGTTACCATTCTGTTAAAAGACGAAGAGAAAATTATCCTTCAGGGATATGTTCAGGATATAACAGAGAAAAAACAGATAGAGCTTGCTTTGAAAAAAGAGGAAGAGTTCTTATCCTCTATATTTAATGCTATTCAAGATGGTTTAAGTGTAGTGGATAGAGACTTGAATATAGTAAGAGTAAATGACAAAATGGTTCAACTATACCCTCATATGGCTCCCTTAGAGGGAAAGAAGTGTTATTTTGCTTTCCATCAGAGAGATACTATATGTAGTTTTTGCCCTACTATACGAGCTATGGAAACCAACTCCCTAAGTAGTGCGATAGTTCCATATGTTGGTCCAGAAGGGGCTAAGGGATGGTTAGAATTATATTCCTATCCGCTTCACAATCATAATGGAAGTATAATCGGTGTTGTAGAGCATGTGAGAGATATAACTGAAAAGAAAGAATTAGAGGAAAGATTGAGATTTTTGAGCTTTCATGATATTCTTACCGGATTGTATAATAGAGCATTCTTCTATGAGGAACTTAGAAGATTAGATACTCCTAGGTCTTTACCATTAGGTATCTTGATGGGGGATGTAAATGGACTTAAGCTTGTGAATGATGTCTTTGGTCACGAAGAAGGGGATAAGTTTTTAATAGAGGCCGGGAAATTACTAAAGATGTCCTGTAGAAAAGAAGACATTATAGCTAGGTGGGGAGGAGACGAGTTTGTTATACTATTTCCAAATATAACCGAGGAGATTTTAAATAGCATAGTTGAAAGGATTTATAAAAACTCTCAGCTCTCTGATCCTATACCTATTCCTCTTTCTATCTCAGTAGGATACGCAATAAAATATACGTATGAAAAACCTATAGAAGAAGTGCTTAAAGATGCAGAAGACAATATGTACAAAAGAAAACTGGCAGAAAGTAGACAGATAAGGCAATCTATTATGCAATTCCTATTAGACAAACTACGTGAGGTAACCTATGAATCAGATGAGCATATCAGAGAAGTGGAAGAGCTGTCTAATAAGTTTGGAAAGGTCCTTGGTCTATCTGGAAGAGAGTTAGAAAATCTTATACTTGCCGCTAGACTTCACGATATAGGGATGATAATTGTACCGAGAGAAATTTTAGAGAAAGGTCATCTTTCCCAAGAGGAATGGGAGGTCATAAAGAAACATCCATCTGCTGGATATAGGATAGTTCAGTCAGTACCAGAACTAGCGGGTATAGCTGAGTATATACTCTGTCATCACGAACGTTGGGATGGTTCTGGTTATCCTCAAGGATTAAAGGATTACAATATACCATTTCTTTCTAGGATTATCTCTATTGTTGATGCCTTTGTTTCCATGAGAAGTGAAAGGCCCTATAGAGAAGCAATACCATTAGAAAAAGCTATAGAAGAGATTAGAAGATGTAGCGGATCTCAATTTGATCCGAGGTTAGTAGAAGTCTTCTTAGAGAAAGTTGTAAAACGATGAAAGATATCCTTTCCCTAGTCGTTGGCTATCTTCTAGGATCCATTCTTCCTGGTTATCTTATTCCAAAGTGGACAAAAGGAATAGATATACGAACATTAGGGGATGGGAATCCTGGCACTACAAATGTTAAAAGATCATTAGGTTTTAATACTGCTATTTTGACAGGCATTTACGATACTACAAAAGGGCTATTGGCTATGTTTATAGCCAATAGATTCTTCCACTCATCAGAATTTATAATATATCTCTCTGGGATATCTGCAATACTTGGTCATATAGCCCCATTTTATCTAAGCTTTAGAGGTGGAAGGGGAGTAGCAACCGCTACTGGCATATTTATCTTTACCCTAGTTAAGGTAACATTAAGAGAGCTCAAACCTTCAGATATAATAAACTCTCTGGTCTATCTTACATTCTTTACTCTTTGTATTTACTGTTCTACATGGGACGAAAATTTCTTGGCGGTTATCATTCTGCCGGTGCTTGCTTTGGTCCTTATATTACTACTCAAATTCTCTAGTGAACTGATTCTACTCCTAGGTCTTATATTGTTTATCTTTGTAGTAAGTGTTATGAATATGAGGCGTTTAAAGATGTTTACCATTAAAAGTGAAAATCTTCCTTTATGGAGAGTCTTTATACGTCCCGCAGGAATGTCCTTCCTTTTTCTTGAGATGGGTATAGGTAAAAAGGCACTAATAACTCTTATAGGGGCGATACTCTCTGCGTCGTTTATAACTGATATTTTGAGACTTTTACATAAGAAAACAGGAGATCTTTTAGACAGAGAAATAACAAAAGGGTTCAGGGTTTATAAGGAGAAGGAAAGGAAAAGAATATCATCTATAACAACTTTTTTAATGGGGGTTCTTCTTACATTCTTACTATTTAAAGAGAGTGTGGCAATAGCAAGTCTCAGCTTTTTGGTCTTTGGAGATATGATGGCAAAAATAGTGGGAATAAACTATGGTAAGACCGTTATATTTAACACAGAGTCTAAAAAGACACTAGAGGGTCTTATTGGGTTCCTCTCTATATCTATAAGTTCTGCGTATTTTTTGTGGTTATTACATATGCTTCCTTTGTGGGTAGGAGTTACTGGAGCTATTATAGCCTCTGTTGTTGAGGTATTCCCATTTCCAATAGACGATAACCTAAGTGTTCCTGTAGTTTCTGGAGCAATAATGTCTTTTCTCCTCTGATACTCCAAACATTTTATAGACTCTTTTTGTATTAAAATGATATAATATACAAAACAAAACTAAGAGTATCTAACTCCATCTAGTAAGGAGGGTACAATGGAGGATTTGATTAAGGTAATGGATGAATTTGGTAATTATAACAATTTCCAAGTGGTAGATATCTTTAGTATAAAGGATAAAGAGTATATAATATTAGCTCCGCAAGGAGAAACGGTAAATGCATTTATAATGAGGATAGATGGAGGAATGCTTAGGGAATTAACAGATGAAGAATTTATGGAGGTAGAATTATATCTCACCTCTGAACTTGAAGATAGAGAGGTAAATTAGTCTATGAAAGAAGGAACCTTTTATGTAACTACACCGATCTATTATGTAAATGCATCCCCACATATAGGGCATGCCTATACTACTATTACCGCAGATGTTATTTCAAGATTCAAAAGGATGTGGGGATATAGGGTTTTATTCTCTACTGGTACAGACGAACATGGCCAGAAAGTGTTGGAATCTGCTAGGGCTCAGAATAGGGATCCAAAGGAGCACGTGGATATATACTCTCAGGTATTTAAGGATACTTGGGAAAAGCTCCATATATCGTATGATGAGTTTATAAGGACTACAGAGCCAAGGCATGAGAAGGTTGTTCAGTACATTATAAGTAAGTTATATGAGCAGGGAGATATCTATAAGGGCATATATGAAGGTTGGTACTGTGTCCCCTGTGAGACTTTCTATCAGGCAGATGAGCTTGTAAGTGGAAATTGTCCAAACTGTGGAAGACCTGTGATATGGAATAAAGAGGATGACTACTTCTTTAGGATGTCAAAATATCAGGATAAACTCTTAGAGCATATAGAAAACAATCCGGACTTTGTCCAACCGCCAACTAGGAGACAGGAACTCCTAAACAGGGTAAAGGAGGGAATGAGAGATCTCTGTATATCAAGAAAAGGACTCACTTGGGGTATACCTATACCATTTGACAAAGATTATTCTATATATGTATGGGTTGATGCGTTGATAAATTATTTAACCGTTGTAGGTTATCCAGATAATAGAGAAAAATTTGAGACCTTCTGGCCTGCAGTCCATCTAGTAGGAAAAGATATACTCTGGTTCCATGCAGGAATATGGCCCTGCATACTTCTGGCTTTAGGGGTAGATGTCCCTAGAAAGGTATTTGCCCACGGCTTTTGGACAGTAAAGAAAGAAAAGATGTCAAAGAGTAAAGGGAATATAATAGACCCAGTACAGATGGCAAATAGTTTGGTTGATAAGGGGTTTGAATGGGATATAGCTGTAGATGCAGTAAGATATTTCTTGATGAGAGAAGTTCCATTAGGTCTAGATGGAGAGTACTCAGATGAGAGTTTCATTCATAGAATAAACTCTGATCTAGCTAATGATTTGGGTAATCTATTCTTTAGAAGTGTGGGCATTATAAATAGATACGGAGATGGTATAGTGCCTAACAATGGAGAGGTAGAGAAAGAATTATCCACTTTAAAGGATTCCATAATTAAGAATCTGGATGAGATGATGTCAAACTTTGAATATGTAGAAGTCCTGTCAGATATCTGGGAATTTATAGGGGCTGTAAATAAGTACTTGGACCAGAAAGCCCCTTGGAGTTTGGCTAGAGACAAAAAGAAAAATGAGTTTGATAATGTCATGTTTAATGTCTTTGAGTCTATAAGAAATATCGCAATATTAATTTCCCCATTTATGCCCAAGGTATCAGAATATTTTATTAACTCTCTTGGATTAGACCTGGATTCCTCCCTTAGAAAAGACGCATTAGATGGTTGGGGAAAACTAAGAGCAGATTGGAAGATGCCAGAAGTAAAACCATTATTTCCTAGGATAGAGGTGTAACCATGGAAGAGATAACTATTGAAGAATTTCAAAGGATAGACCTAAGGATAGGAAAAGTTATAGATGCCAAAAATGTTGAAGGAGCTAGAAAACTTCTACAACTTACTGTAGATATAGGTACCGAGTATAGGCAGTTAGTAGCTGGTATAGCAGAAGTTTATAAGCCAGAAGACCTTATAGGAAAAGAGGTAGTTATTGTTGCCAACTTGAAGCCTGCAGTTATAAGAGGTATTACTTCTAACGGCATGATACTTGCTGCCTCTAGCGATGGCGTCATATCCATCCTATCTCCAGATAAGGAGATGCCCCCAGGGGCTAAAGTAAAGTAAGATTCTTGTTTATAGATACACACGTTCACTTAGATGAATTTGACAGTATAGAAGAGATTTTAAATAGGGCTAGGGGGGTAGGAGTTAAGAGTTTTATTAATGTTGGTTATGATTTTGAGTCTAGTAAGTTTTCCCTTTCTCTATCTTCTCAGCATAGAGATGTCTATGCAGTTGTTGGTATACACCCCCATTCAGCTGGTGAGTGTACAGAAGAGTTTCTTGACTGGGTCTGTAGTATAAAGGATAATAAAAAGCTCTTAGGTATAGGAGAGATAGGGCTAGATTACTATAAACATTTGTCTCCCAAAAATATTCAGCTGGAGAGTTTTGAAAGACAGCTCTCATTGGCTCAAGATTTGGCTTTACCTGTAAGCCTCCATATAAGAGAGGGATATAAAGAGGCATTCAATATACTGAAGAGGTATAATGTAAGAGGTGTTCTTCACTGCTATTCTGGTGGACTTTACTTTTTAGAGGAGGCACTCTCTTTTGGATTTTTTATTGGCTTTGATGGTCCTGTAACATTTCGTAATGCTAGGGAACTTGTAGAGGTTGTAAAAAGGTGTCCGCTTGATAGGATTCTCTTAGAGACCGATGCCCCTTATCTTGCACCAGAACCTCATAGAGGAAGGAGGAATGAACCTGCCTATCTGATATACATAGCAAAGAAGATAGCAGAGATAAAAGGAGTAGACTTAGAAGAACTATCTAAGGTTACTGTTGAAAATACAAGGTTGTGTTTTCCGAGGTATGTTTCTTAAAGAGTTACTCTTTCCATCGAGATGTTTTGTGTGTAAAAGGATAAGTAAGGACCCCATATGTGATGATTGTCTCTCTAAGATTTCTCCCATCAAGGGTCCTATGTGCAGGATCTGTGGTAGCCCATTAGAGGTAGAAATGATATGTTACAGATGTAAGACTTTTCCTCCTTATTTTTCTAAGGCAAGGTCATATGCACTATACGATGGAGTTATGAGGACTGCCATAATAAGGTTTAAATTTGAAAAGAGAAAAGATCTAGGGGTATTTTTAGGTAAGATACTTGGGAAATTTGTATTGGAATTAGCATGGGATGTAGATTTTATTGTCCCGATCCCTCTATCAAAGGAAAGGCTGAGGACTAGAGGATTCAATCAAGCTGAGGTATTAGCACTAGAAGTAAGTAAGATTCTTAATGTTCCGATGTCTTTATCTCTTATAAGAATAAAAGAGACTAAGCCTTCTATTGACCTAAACATTGAAGAGAGATTAAATAATATTAGCAGAGCGTTTCTATTGAAAGATAATAGTCTAAAGGATAAAAAAGTTCTTCTAATAGATGATGTATATACTACAGGGGCAACAACAAATGAGGCTAGTAAAATTTTATTAGAAAGAGGTATAAAAGAAGTGAGGGTTATAACTCTAGCTAGAGAGCTATAGAAAACTGGGAGGCTTTGGCCTCCCAGCTAATTTCTAAATTTCCTCAAAGTCCTCTTTAGGTGCTCCACACTCAGGACAAACCCAATCTTCAGGTAGTTCTTCAAAAGGGGTACCAGCTGAAATTCCGTTTTCTGGATCACCTTTTTGGGGGTCATAAATATACCCACATATGGTGCACTGCCACTTTCCCATACTTATTGCCTCCTTACATTAGTGTCTTTTGATAATTCTCTATTCTACACTCCTCTATGTCTTCTATTTTCACAGGAGCGTTTATCCAGCTTGACTCATATACCGCCATACTTATAGCTTCATCCTTTAAGCCAACTATTCCAGCAGTCTCTATCTCCCCCTTTCCTAATATTGCATCAAAGAATTCTTTTAGCTCTATAGCTATTGTATCTTTGATACCTGCAGGGAATAATCTTTCTTTCTCATCTCCCGATAGATTATTCCAATATTCCCTCTCTAATTCTTCTAAGGGTATATATCTGTCCCCTACATATAACCCTTCTCCCCACACTATAGAGCCTTTATCTCCATAGATAGCTCTGAGCCTTTCTTCTTTTCCAGGGGCGGAATTTGTAAGAACCCAAGTACCAGTTACACCATTTTTAAAGGACAAGATAGTCATCGTTGTATCTTCTACATCTATCACTACAGGATCAGTGAGGTTCTCCCCATCCTTATAACGTATAGGGTTATATGTTTTTGCAATAGCGTATAACTCTTCCACTTCTCCTATGTGGTATCTGAATAGGTCTGCAAAATGAACCCCACCATCTAGTGTCCATCCACCACCAGCTATATCTTTATGGTCTCTCCACCCCCAATACCACGGTCTATTAAAGATATCAAGCCAAAATAACATCTTTGGTATTCCAATTCTACCGGAATTTATAGCCCAATTTATCGTCCTTTCCGATAATGCTCTTCTATAATTCTCAGCTACTTGAAGGATACATTTATTCTTCTCTGCAGATTCTAAGATCATGCGCCCATACCTTATAGTAAGGGCTAGTGGCTTTTCTATGGTGACGTGTTTCTTAGCAGAGAGGCACTTAATAGCCACAGTATGGTGCTCCTTATGAGTTGTGCATATATCTACTGCCTGGAGCTCAGATTCTTTCTCTAGCATCTCATCCACCTCAGTGTAGACTCTTGGCTTATAGCTTTGGAACGAGCTTACACCTTCAGCCATCCTCTGAGCACGTTCTATATCAATATCACATACTGCTAAAACCTCAAATGTCCTTATGTTATTTTCCCACAATAATTTAAGCCCCTTTAAGTGAGCGTTTGCTATACTCCCGCAGCCAATAAATGCAAAATTTACTTTCTCCATTTAAAATCCTCCTATCTTGGCTTTGCTAATATCTCTCTTATCTCAAAAGAGAGAAAATCTCTTGCATAAGATGGTTTTACTACTATTGCTGTATCAGCACCCCTGTCAGTACCAGCTATAGCTATTGTCTCTTGGTTTACATCTATCAATCCAGCTTCTACTGCCATAATAGTGATTTCTACTGCAACCTTCATCCCTTGAGAGAATCTCCTTAGGACTTCAGCTATAATTTCATTAGGATTATGTCCACCAAATTTTCCGCTAAAGGCAGAACTTACATCATCCCCTAAGGCATGTATACAGGTAAGGACTTTTGCCCCCTTTGACTCTAACTCTTTTCTTACACTGTCAGGCATAATCCAACCTTCCTTGGTAAATCCGTAAGATATAGTAACTATAACAAGGTTTATGTCTGTATCTTTAAAAACTTCTACAGCTTTCCTACCTGTTTCACCGTAAGTAGAGGCTACTACAACCTGTTTTATCCCTAAGGCTTTAGCCCTCTCTTTGGCAACCTTTAATGTCTCATCTGTATTTACCTGTCCCTTTGTCTCAAAATACTTTACAGTTACATCCATATGATAACCCTCCCTCAACTAATCTATTTTAGGGTTTTTAAAATTATACCATAACTTAAAGAATTAAGGTATAATTGGAAAGAAGATAAGTGCTATAATAAGGAGGAAAAAAGAGAATGAAATTAAAGGCTACTCTTGTAGATGAGAGTTATAAGGCTACTTATGGTATAGATTCCTATGGTGAGGACATTATCTTTGAAAGCATCTTTGATGATTTAATAACGTGTAGGGGAGATTGGGCAGTCTTACAATTGCTTTTAAAATCAAATGAAGACTTCTATCTAAATGTTGGTAAAAGGCCGAATTTTTCTCCTAGAGGTCCAGTAAGAAATATCAGAATAGAGTGTAGTATTGAGGATTTACCTGTAAAGACCTTTCCTGTTGGTTTTATAGAAGATGATGATAGGATTTATAAGGCAGACCTATTACTTCATGATGAGGTAATCTTTGTAGAAAAAGAAAAGATACAGCCTGTATGGATTGAGATACAAATCCCTAGAGACGTTTTACCTAGAACATATACTGGCAAGGTGAAGATATATACCCAATGTATGTTTGAAGATGAGGAGCTAGTAAAGACCTTTGATTTTAAAATCTCGGTAAGAGATGTAGAGCTTCCTGAACCTAGAGATTTTAAGTTTTATTTGGACCTATGGCAGCATCCATCTAATATAGCACGAAAGCATGAGGTTCACCTATGGAGTGACGAGCACTTTAAGATTCTAGAAGGCTATGTAAAGTCTTTGGCAGATTTAGGGCAAAAAGCAATAACTGTCATAGCCTCTGAAATTCCTTGGTCGGGACAGAGGTGCTATCGTGTAAAGAATTATCCTTCCGATCTCTTTGAGTACAGTATGATTAGAGTTGAGAAGGACGAGGCTGGATATCACTACGACTTCTCTGCAGTTGAAAGATATATAAATCTCTGTATGAAATATGGAATAGGTCAGGAGATAGAGGTGTTTGGACTTATAAATATATGGCTTGATCCTGATTATGGCTATATAGGTATCGCGAAAGACTATCCAGATGGTATAAGGATAAGATACTATGACAGAACAGATGGGGCTTTTAAATATATTAGAAGAGGAGAAGAGATCAAATCTTATATAAGGGCAATAGAGAAATTCTTTATGGAAAAGAACCTCATAGATAAAGTTAGAATAGTTGCTGATGAGCCTGGAGATATAGAGAAGTATAGGAGAAGCTTAGAGACCATAAAAGAAGTAGCTCCTAGTTTTAAGTTTAAATCTGCAATAAATCATCCAGAATTTATAGAGGAATTTAAAGATACAATTTCCGATTTTGTCCCTATACTACCCGGAGTATGTGAAAAGTGGGAGATACTGAAAGAATTGAAGAGTAAAGTAAAAGGACGTATACTATGGTATGTCTGTTGCTGGCCGCCTTATCCAAATACCTTTATAAGCTCGCCACTGGTAGAGAGTAGACTTATAGGGATACTTACAGCATTTATGAACCTTGATGGTTTCTTAAGATGGAACTATACGGTATGGCCAGAGAATCCAAGAGAACGTATCTCTTATAGATTCCCCTATTGGAGAGCGGGAGATACTAACTTTGTGTATCCAGGTAAGGATGGAAGACCTATACTCACCCTAAGATATAAGAATCTAAAAAGAGGGATAGAAGATTATGAATTGTTGATGATGTTTAAAGAGACATGTAGAGAGAACGAATTGGAACTTCTATGGGACAAGGTACTCAAGACGAAAGACATAAAAGCGTTTCATCCGGCTTCTAGTAAGACTCCAAAAGACCTTTATAGTTTAGATAATAAAGACTATTACAATTTTAGATTGGCTTTAGTAGAGGCCTTAGAAGGGAAGAATTAGCCCTAGTTAAACCATTACTAGTGTAGGGTCAAACTGGGCTACATTCATTCTATAGTATATGCCACCAAGTTTTAAAAGTTCGCTATGCGTTCCTCTTTCTACAATCTTTCCATCTTCAATAACGATTATTAAGTCTGCCTCTCTTATTGTAGATAATCTATGGGCTATGATAAAGGCGGTTCTTCCTTTAAGTAATGTTCTTAATGCAGATTGAATCTGTTGTTCCGTATCTGTATCTATATTTGATGTGGCTTCGTCTAGGACTATAATCCTAGGATCAGCTAGTATTACCCTTGTGAAGGATAAAAGTTGTCTCTGACCCATAGAGAGCGTTATGCCTCTTTCTCCGATAATGGTATCTAACTTATCGGGTAATCTCCTCACAAACTCACCAGCTCCTACTATATCCAGAGCACTCCAGATTTCATCATCCTTAGCTGTCTCCTTTCCATATTTCATATTATCTCTTATTGTTCCAGAGAATAGGAATGGTTCTTGCAAGACTACCCCTATCTGTCTCCTTAAAGAGCTGAGGGTTACACTCTTTATATCATATCCATCTATTAGAATAGAACCACTAGTCGGATCATAGAATCTGCAGAGTAAGTTTATAAGTGAGGTCTTTCCAGCACCAGTACGACCAACAATAGCTACTGTTTGACCAGGTTCTACCTTAAGATCTATCCCCTTTAGGACCATCTCGGAACCATCATAGGAGAAATATACATCTCTAAATTCTACACTTCCTTCTACAGGTGGGAGCTCTATAGCATTTGGATGGTCTTTAATAAAGAAGTTACCAATCTAACCCACATTCCGCACGTGTCATTTTCAATTATAATATTTTTCACAGTGAAGAGTTTGGTAGGAAAAGATAGAGTCTTCTTTCTGTATAACCAAGACCATTTAGGACCATAGCCTTAACTATAGTAGAATGAGAGACTTTATGCTGTCTATTTTTAGGTATCTTCTCTTCTATAACTTCTTGAATACCTATCTAGTCAAAGATACCTACAACTATACCAAGATGGTCCAGATTTGTAGTGGCTATCTTCATGTCCTCTATGATTTCCTTAGTAGTTTTCAATTTTATTCCTCCATTCTTTTTAAAAGAGAAAATTTTAATTTATTATACTATACCTGCGGAATATAGGTACTATAAGAAACTTAGGAATAACAATAAGTGTTGATTTTTCTGAATAGTATAAATTTTTCTTAACAGTGGTATAATTCTACTAAAAGTAAAAGCTTTATATAAAGGAGGCTAAAAGAGTATGAAGAAGGTCTTATATATTTATGGTGGACCAGAGTTTCATCCAACAGAATCTGCAGGAAAACTGTTAAAGGCTCTATTAGAAGATGATGGAAGGTTTGAATTAGAAATGACTAATAACCTCGATGTATTTATTGACCTTCCTAACAAAGATTACTCAGCTGTAGTAGTATATACTACTGGATTCTATAATGATCTAACTCCTGAAAGAGAAAAGGGACTTCTAGAATTTGTAAGTAATGGCGGAGGTTTTGTTGGGATCCATTCTGCAACAGACAGTTTTCGTGGTAGTCGTGCCTATATAGATATGATTGGAGGAGAATTCTTGACTCACCCTCCTCAGCATGAATTTAAGATATTCCTAAAAGATAAAAACCACTACTTAACTATTCGTATGCCTGATTTTAGCATCTACGATGAAATGTATCATCTTCAGAACTATGATCCCAGTAAGGTAAAACTAATAGCTTATACAATATGGCAAGGTAAAGAGATCCCTATGGTTTATACCAAAGAGTACGGTAAGGGACGAGTAGCCTATCTAGCAAATGGGCACTCATTACAGGCATTAAGTCATCCTGAACTTCAAAAACTAATAATACGTTCTATAGCTTGGACCTCTGGAGAAGATTTGATTAAAGAGACTGTGAACTGTGGGATACTTGGTTATGGTGGAATGGGAAGGTTCCATGCGGAGAAGACATCTCAGATTCAGGGATTGAATCTCATAGCAGTATGTGATAGTAATCTAGAGAGAGTCGAACTAGCAAAAAAAGAGTATCCTAACCTTAAAGGCTATTTTACTAATATAAATGATATGCTAGCCATGGAAGAATTGGAATTAATATTTGTTGTAATTCCACACAATATGCATGCGGAATTCGTAATTAGGTGTTTGGAGGCAGGTAAAAATGTGGTGGTAGAGAAACCTATGTCTATTACTGTAGAAGAGGCTAATACTATGATTAACAAGGCTAGAGAAAAGGGAGTTATGCTTAGTGTATTCCATAATCGTAGATGGGATAGTGATTACTTAATGATTAAGGACCTCATTTCACGTGGATTAATTGGTGATATATTTCATATAGAGGCAGGGCTTGAAAACTATAGACATCCTGGATTTACCTGGCGTTCTGATAGAGAGATATGTGGTAGTGTAATACACGATTGGGGAGCTCACTTTATAGATTGGATATTAAACCTAGTCCCGTCTAAGATTACCCAGATAACAGGGGATTTTCAGAAGAGAGTCTGGCATTCGGTAACTAATGAAGATTATGGAGAGATATTTATTAGATTTGAAAATGGAGTTACTGCTGATTTTATACTTTCACATATATCAGCTATCACAAGACCTAAATGGCGTATCCTAGGAACAAAAGGTGCAATTGAGGCTAATTGGAATAACGAGATTAGACTTGTATCATATGCCTCTGGTATAAGGCAGGATAGTTTATTAAGGGTTGAAGCAGAAAATCGCTGGAATGAATACTACCGTAACATACTAGACCATCTATTGATGAAAGAGGCGCTGATAGTAAAACCAGAACAGGCAAGACGAGTTATAGGAGTTATAGAGGCAGGATTAAGAAGCTCCCAGTTAAGAACTAGTATTCCTCCAATAGAAGGATGTGAATGATTAAATTTTGGGAACGAAGGGGACTCCAATATCCCCTTCATCATCACGAGGGACTTTAACCCTTAAGCAATCAATCACTAGAGTCATCCCATACTTGAAGCTTTCTCTATTCTTGTGGTATACTTAGAGTGGTGTTTGATCTCGGGTAATGAGGAGGTGATACCGGGAGATAATCTGGTGGAGACACTATAAAAAGGTTTATTTTTCATCGTGAGGTAATATGAAGGGGAGAAGTTAATAACATAAAGAAGGAGGGATTTTATGAAAAAGATAGTATTAAGTCTATTTAGTTTGTTATTAGTGGTTAGCTTAGTTTCTTCTGCTATTGCAGCAGGACAGTTCAATGGGGCCTGGCCATATACTCCACCTCCAGTTGGTCATTTCAATTCGTATGCAACTAATGCTATCACTTTAGGGATATATTATGATCTTATAGAACAGCCTCTAGCAATGTATCTCTGGGCTAGTGGTAAATGGATGCCACTTTTGGCAACGAAGTGGAGTCTTAATAGGAAAACAAATACATTTAGAGTATATCTGAGAAAGGGTGTAAAGTGGCAAGATGGTAAGACATTTACCGCTAAAGATGTAGTTACTACATTCTATCTTGGATATCTCTATAACTGGGCTATTTGGAGATACATAGATAAGGTAACAGCTGTAGATGATTACACAGTAGACTTCCATATGGCAGTGGTGTGTGCCCCTATGGTCTTAGAGAGATATGTCCTTAGGACACAAATTCGTTCCGATGCAGTATATGGGAAATATGCAAGCCAGGTTATAGCTCTTCTTAACCAAGGTAAAAAGGCTGACTCTGATGAGATGAAAAAACTTAGGGCAGAGTTTGATCAGTTCAGACCAGAAAGGATGATTGGTACTGGCCCATTCATCTTAGATCCCAAGAATCTTACTGAATCAGAGATAACCCTTACTAAATTCGATGGATACTGGGATGCCGAGAAGATCCAGTTTGATAAGCTCAAGATTTATAATGGAGAAACCCCAGTAGTAACTCCTCTGGTTATGGCTAAAGAGGTAGATTATGCTACTCATGGATTCCCACCAGCTACAGAAAAGCAATTTATACAGATGGGTATAAGGATTATAAGACCTCCAATATACTCTGGTCCAGCAATATACTTTAACCACAATATCTATCCGTTCAATCTAAAAGAGGTTAGACAGGCTATAGCCTATGCAATTAAGAAAGAAGAAAACGCCTTTGTATCCCTAGGTGACTCTGCTAAGAGACAGATCTATATGACCGGTCTGAGTGATAACTTAGTCCCACAGTGGTTATCTGAAGCAGTAATGAAGAGATTAAATAAGTATGATTACAACCCTGATCTAGCAGCAAAGATACTAACTGGTCTTGGATTTAAGAAAGGTGCAGATGGTATCTGGGTAACTGATAAAGGGAACAAGATGGAATATGAATTATTAGTACCAGCAGAATTTGCAGACTGGTCTGCTGCAGCAGAAAACGCTGCTGAACAGTTAACGAAGTTTGGAATAAAGACTACTGTACGTGGTATCACTTATGCTCAGCATCCTACTGAAGTAAGAGCAGGAAGATTCCAGATGGCTATAGCTGGTTGGGGTTCTGCACATCCTCATGCTCATTTCTCCTACTATACAGACCTAATTACATATAACTACCCGAGTGGACTAGGTCCTGGAATGAACTTCCCACTTGTTCAGACTACCAAGTCTGTAGGTAAGGTAGATCTAGATAAACTTGTTACACAGAGTGCTGAAGGTTATGATGTATTGCAGCAGAAGAAGATTGTAGAGAAACTAGCACTTGCATTCAACGAGTTACTGCCAATTGTTCCACTCTGGGAGAGATATGGAAACAATCCATCGCTAGATGGTGTAAGAGTAACCAACTGGCCTAAAGAAGGAGACCCAATCTATAAGAACAGCCCATATGCTGATAACTTCGTTACAATAATGATACTTAATGGAACATTAAAACCTGTGACTAAATAACAAAACAAGGATATTATGGGGACGTCTCTTTGAGACGTCCCCTAATTTTATCAGTCTAGGAGGGTAAGAAAATTGAGCAAAGTTAAAAAACTTCTCTCTAATTACATATTCCTTAGAGTTGTAAGGGCGATTTTGACTATCTTTATAGTTGCAACATTGACATTTTTTATCATCAGACTTATGCCAGGAAATCCAATAGAGATATATATAGGCCAGCTTATGTCTCAATATGGGATGAGCTTTCAGGATGCAAAGAACCAAGCAGCTGCATTATTCTCAATAGACCTAAATGCACCGCTCTCTAAGCAGTATGTAATCTATATGAGAAATCTATTGAGGGGAGACTTTGGAGTTTCTTTCCTCTCTCAGGGAACCCCTGTATCTTTGATGATTGCTGCCTATCTACCTTGGACTATCTTTAGTGTTGGCATCTCTATACTTATAAGTTTTTCATTGGGTATCACGCTAGGTATGATCTCCGCTTACAAGAGGGGAAGTATATTTGATCATGTTATGTCGACTATTGCAGCAATATTGAGCGCTATACCAAACTATTTGATCGGTATACTCTTACTCATCATTATAGGTGTACAACTTGGTCTAATACCAGTAAGCGCTATGAGGGGGACGGTTTCTCCAGGTATAAAGCCAGGGTTTACATGGATATTTATAAAAGATATATTCTCACATGCACTCTTACCAATCATGACCTATGTAGTCAGTACTGTCGGTGGATGGACGTTGAGTATGAAGAGTAGTACCCTTAATACTTTAGGAGAAGATTATGTAACGGTAGCAAAGGCTAGAGGACTCCCTGAGAGTCGTATAACATTCGCCTATGTGGGTAGGAATGCGCTTCTTCCACTATTCACTAGTTTGACTATGCAGATGGGGTTTCTTATGGGAGGTTCTGCTTTAATAGAGAGTATATTCGTATATAAAGGTATTGGTTGGGCTTTGGGTGCTAGTATAGCTCAGAGGGATTACCCTGTTATGCAGGCGGTATTTTTAATAATTACTATTGCTGTTATAGTGGCAAACTTCATTGCTGACTTACTCTACTCAAAATTAGACCCCCGCATAAAGATAGGAGGAGAATAATGAGTGCTAAAAATCTCTTAAGAAGAATATTTCTAGAACCTCTGATTATTATCTCTAGAGATAAGGCAGGACTTGTTGGCTTTATTTTCCTCTTGTTCATATTATTACTCTCTTTTATCGGACCGTATTTTATAAAACTAGATACAGAGGTGAAACTCGACAAGATATACCAGTTTCCATCGAGAGAGCATATCCTAGGCACAGATAATCAGGGGAGAGATATATTCTCGCAGATAGTCAACGGTGGTAAAGATGTTATAATAGTGGCATTCCTAGCAGGTCTTATCTCTACATTAATAGCGGTAAGTTTAGGCTCATTGAGCGCATATGCAGGAGGTTTTACAGATACTTTTATTATGTTTATAACTGAGATAATCCTTACAATCCCACAGTTTCCACTCTTGGCTGTATTAGCAGCATTTGTAAGGCTTACCAATCCCACTATGTTGGCATTTATTATTGGTTTCCTTGGTTGGCCCGCCCTTGCAAGAGCAATCAGATCTCAGGTTCTCTCAATAAAGGAGAGAGATTACATAGAAGCTGCAAGGGTCTTGGACCTTGGGAGAATGCATATAATATTCTCTGAAATCCTTCCCAATATGCTGAGCTATATAGTTATAAGCCTCATTATGGCAATGACAGGGGCGGTGTACAGTCAGGTGGGGTTAATAATACTTGGTCTTGTTCCCTTTTATGGTCATAATTGGGGTCTTATGATTCAACTAGCCTGGACTAGAGGTGCTATATTCTATAAGGGGAGTATTTTTTATATCCTATCACCAATAATAGCTATAGCGCTATTCCAGTGGTCTGCAGTGACTTTCACTAGGTCACTAGAAGGTATATTCAATCCAAGATTAAGGGCGGGAGAGTAGATTGACTAAAGAAATTTTAAATGTAGAAAATCTCTTTGTTGAGTATTCTAATATAAGGGGAAAGGTAAAGGCTGTAAGAGGAGTAAATCTAAAGCTCTATAAGGGAGAGAATTTGGCGCTAATAGGAGAAAGCGGATCGGGGAAAACAACATTGGGAACCGCAATTATAAGATTACTCCCTTCCTCAGGATATATAAAAGATGGAAGAATTGTTTATAGGGGAAATGGAAACGAATATGATATAAGTAAATTTAATGAGAAAGATTTAAGACAATTTAGGTGGAAAGAAGTTGCCATGGTCTTTCAATCCGCATTAAACTCCTTTAATCCAGTCTTAAAGATATGGGATCAGATATATGATACCGCAAAAGCTCATGGAATAAGTAATAGAGGTTTTGTCAGGGATAGAGCTGTATCACTTTTGAGATATGTTCAGCTAGATCCGGAACGTGTTATAAACTCATACCCACATGAGCTAAGTGGTGGTATGAGACAAAGGGTTCTTATCGCTATGAGTCTATTATTAGAGCCTAAGGTACTTATCTTAGACGAGCCAACAACCGCTCTAGATATACTCACCCAGAGGAATATTATTGAACTTTTAAGGATCATCAAGGCAGATATGGGACTTTCGATGATATTTATATCCCATGATCTTTCTCTGGCTGCAGAATTGGCAGATAGGGTGGCGGTTATGTATGCTGGGGCTATAGTAGAACTTGGTAGTGTAGAAGATATCTTCTATCGTCCAAAACATCCGTATACCCTTGGGCTTATAAAGGCTGTCCCTACTGTAACTGCAGGTTTTAGAGAGCTTTACTCTATTCCCGGCTCACCTCCAGACCTTATAAACCTTTCGCCAGGGTGTAAATTTGCACCTAGGTGTGAGTATAAGGAGTCGAGATGTGAAGAATCTGAGCCTATATTAATAGAGGTGGGTCCAGAACATTTTGTAGCATGTTTTAGATATAAGGAGATCAACAATGGAAGATAGGGCTATTATACAACTTGACCATATAAGCAAATCCTTTACAGTTAGAAGTAGTATCTTTGGGGGAAAGAAGTATATGCAGGTTATAGGAGACCTCTCCCTATCCATACATAAAGGAGAGGTCCTCTGTTTAGTTGGTGAGAGTGGTTGTGGGAAGACGACTACCGGAAAACTTATTGTTGGATTAATAAAGCCTACTTCGGGCAGGATATTATTCGAAGGAAAAGACATATGGAGTATGAATAAGGATGAGTTTAAGAATTATAGAAAGGCTGTTCAGATTATACATCAAGACCCTTATTCTTCTTTAAATCCTGTCCACAGGATATTCAATATCTTGAGTGCCCCTCTATTTAGGCACGGTATAGTAAAAAATAAAGACGAGGCAGAAGAAAGGGTTCTTGAACTTTTGGATAGGGTAGACCTTACCCCGCCGAGAGATTTTATATATAAATATCCACACCAGCTAAGTGGAGGGCAGAGACAGAGGGTAGTTATAGCACGTTCTCTAACACTAAATCCAAGATTTATTGTAGCAGATGAGGCAGTCTCTATGCTAGATGTATCTATAAGACTTAGTATTATAGAACTATTGAGACGTCTCAAAGAAGAGATGAATGTCACATTCTTATTCATAACACATGACCTTGCAATGGCTAAATATTTTGGATGGGAAGGTAGGATTGCGGTTATGTATCTTGGAAGGATTGTAGAGATAGGACCTACGCCTAGAGTGATAGAAAATCCTCTACATCCTTATACAAAGGCTCTGCTTATGGCTATCCCAGAGGCAGACCCTCAGGTTACTAGGAGTAAGAAGCCTATGCAGTTGAGAAGTTTAGATATACCTAGTCTTCTTAATCTGCCTCCAGGTTGTACTTTTAATCCTAGATGTCCATTCTGGATAGAAGGAACCTGTGATAAGGAAGTGCCCGATATGTATGAACCCGAAAAAGACCATTATGTATCCTGTTTCTTATTTAGAGGAAAATGATAGATCCATATATAGGTTTAGGGGTATTTAGGATAGCGATATTTGTTATCTTAGTTTCTGGTGGACTACTCTTCTTTCTAGAGCCAGGTACTGCTACATTTGTGGTAGATGTCCTGGCTCTACTTTCAGGCATAGGGCTTGCCGGTTTAGTTATTTTCCTAGTTAAGAAGAAATAGGCAGATGCTTTTATTTGTAGGGATAAATGCCAAGTATATCCATACTAATATTGCAATTAGATACTTTTATCACCTCTGTAAAGAGATATATCCCTGTAAGTTTTTGGAGTTTAATATTAATCAAGACTTAAATGATGTCCTCTTTAGGATAGTAGAAGAGAAACCAAAATATATAGCTATATCTGTTTATATATGGAATGCCCTCTATGTGAGGAGGCTTGTAGAAGGGATTAGAAAAGTTCTAAAAGATGTAAAGATTATTCTAGGAGGACCGGAGGTATATTTTGATGAATTGAAAGATTGGCAGTATGTGGATTTTATAGTAAGAGGTGAAGGCGAACCTTTCTTTGTGGAATTTTGTAAAGCTATCTCAGAAAACAGAGAATTTATTTGTAGAGACTACCAGTACTTTGATATGGAAAAACTCCCTTTCCCATATAAAGATGAGAAGATAGATGTCAATAAGATATATTATTATGAGACAAGTAGAGGATGCCCATTTAACTGCTTCTATTGCCTATCTTCATTAGATAAAAAGGTTAGATTTGCACCAATGGAAAAGGTCTTTGACGATATTAAGTTTTTCTTTGATAATAGGGTGAGACTTTTAAAATTTGTTGACAGGACATTTAACATAGATAAAGCCAGGGCTATAGAGATAATAGAGTTCTGTAAAAGATACTCTAAGGAAACGCAAGTTCATCTTGAGATTGAACCTTCTCTATTAGATGAAGATATAATATCTACTCTAAATGCTTCTAAAGAAGGTTTATTTAGACTTGAGATGGGGATTCAGAGTTTTAAAAGCGATACTCTTAAGGCTATAGGAAGAGGTTTTGTCGATTTAGAAAGACTAGATAGAAATATAAAGAAGCTCTTAGAAGAGAAGAAGTGTTTCCTTCATCTAGACTTGATAGCTGGACTGCCCTATGAGGGCTTTGAAGGGTTTAAGAAGTCTTTAGATAAGACCATCTTTTATTTTGCCGATGAGGTTCAGTTAGGATTTTTAAAATTGCTAAAGGGGACAAGGATAAGAAACGAAGCTGAAGTCTATAATTATGAATATTACACTTTTCCTCCTTATGAAGTGCTCTCTAATAAGTTTATATCATATAGGGAGATCTATAGGTTAAAGAGGATGGAGACATTGTTGGATAGACTTTATAACAGGAAGAATCTGTATTGGACTTTAAGATATATTTTTAGGAAATTTTCCCCTTCAGAGGTCTTTGAGAGATTAAGCTATAAGGTTGATTGTAGAAAAAATACTAGAGACTTTATAAGTGATTTATATAAATCCCTTTTAAACCTCAGGCTTATAGAGGATTATGAGATCCTGAAGAATCTATTCAGATTTGATGTTCTAAGTATCCATCCAGAAGATTATCTGCCGGAAGAATTGGTATTCTCGAGTGAGGAGAAGGATATTATAAGGGCTTTTAAGAAGATACAGTCTAGAGAGATATTTAGAAGCCAAAAGATAGGTATATTTTATTTTGACATAGAAAGGCTTGTAAAAGAGGATATCTTGGAAAAGGGAAGGTATATCTATAGATTTTTAGAAGGGAAAATAGAAAAATTCTTGTTTTAAGCTAATGGGATAGGTTAAGAAATAAAAAGCTCCCCTTGAAATTGGGGAGCTTTTCTAAATATAAAACTATTTTATAGGGAAATAACCTACTTCTAGGACAACTCTTTGTCCCTCATCGGAAAGAACCCAATCTATGAAAGCCTTTACTTCAGGATCGTCATACTCACAGGTATACATGTATAGGTATCTACTTATAGGATACACCGCCTTTTTGATGTTCTCTTCTATTGGTAGATATGCTGGAGAATCCTTATCTTTTTTCACTGCTAATATTTTAACTCCCTTTGCATAAGCAATTCCACCATATCCTATGCTATACTTTTCCTTAGATACTGCATTTACCACTGATGCTGTTCCTGGCATACTCTGAGCCTTACTCGTATAGTCCTGATTTTTAAGAACATGCTCCTTAAAGAATACATATGTGCCTGAGCTATTTTCCCTTGTATAAACTATTATAGGTTTATCCTCCCATCCAAGGTCTTTCCAGCTGGTAATTTTCCCGGTAAATATGTCCTTTAACTGATCTAAGGTGATCTCCTTTAGAGGATTATCAGGATTTACGTATATTGTGATACCATCTAGCGCTACCTTGAACTCTTTAGGGTCTTTCCCCCAAGCCTTTTTAATAGCATTTTTCTCTACATCCTTAATTGGTCTAGAAGCGTTAGCGATATCTGTAGTCCTATTTATTAATGCTGCGATTCCTACCCCACTACCACCACCAGATATTTGTATTACCTTTCCTCTAAACTTTGTCATATATTCTTCTGCTAATCTCTGAACCATAATTACCATTGTGTCTGAACCCTTAACTGTAACCCTCCCTTTTACTATTGTGGCATAGGCTATCTGGCTACTAAGTAGTAATAACCCAATCGAAAATATTGCTAATAGTCTCTTTAACATCTTCTTCACCTCCTATCTTATTTCTCCTAACATTCTAAATATAGTCTTACCTATCTCTGTTTGGTCTATAAAACCACTGAGTCTATAACTTCCAGGACCAAGAGAGACAACCCAGACAGGCGTAGCAGTGTGGTCATTTGTAGCCCAAGCAGTCATATATACTGCGGAAAATCCAGCCCCAAGACTTGCATAGAATGGACTGTTGAGAGTAGGAGTGATAGGTTTATTGGATGTTAATCTCTCCATCCACTCTTGTGGGATCCTTAATTCTCCTGTGTAGTGCTCATTAAAGAGTTTTTCTACACCCTCTTTCTCTACCACAGACTTAGCCCTTTCAAAGGAAAATGGCACTAAGAATATTCTATTTAGGTCTTCTACTGTAGGGTATCTACCTTTACCTGAGGTATCATAGCCTGAAGTGATAGAAAGGCCTCCGTTATCATGGTCTGTAGTTACTATAAGAAGAGTCTCTCTCGGATGTTTATTGTAAAAATCCAAAGCAACTCTTACTGCCTCATCAAACTCACGTAATTCTGCTATTACACTAGCTATATCATTGTTATGAGAGGCATGGTCAACTCTACTACCTTCTACCATAAGGAAAAATCCTTTACTGTTTTCGTATAAAAGTTCTATAGCCTTTTCTGTCATCTCTTTAAGTGATGGTATAACTGTTGGGTCTGCGTCTAGTCTAAATGGCATATTCCCACTAGAGAATAAACCTAAGACTTTACCTGACTTGACACCTTCTAGTTCACTTAGGTTAGATACTATGTTATAGCCTAGATTTTTTGCCTCTAGTATTAGGTCTCTCTCGTCTTTTCTACTACTTGCTGGACTACTAGCTGAGATCCAATAGGCCTTTCCTCCTCCTAGGATAACGTCAATTCTTTTTTCTAGATACTGAACAGCTATTTGATCCTGGAGACTCCTATGTGTAACATGAGAAGCAAAAACAGCTGGTGTAGCGTCTGTAATAGTACTTTTGGCTATAAGACCAGTCTTATAACCTAACTCAATGGCTCTCTCCATAACGGTTTTCACTGGTGTCCCATCAGGAAGCATAGATATCATATTATTGTTAGTCTTTTTACCTGTAGCTATAGCAGTTCCAGAAGCGGCAGAGTCAGGAACTAAGGAATTAAGGGCATAAGTTGTTACAATACCAAGCTTACCTTTATTAAACAACTTCTCTGTTATGGTGAATTCTTCATCTAGTAGAAGTCTATTAAAGTAATGTGCTGCACCTAAATGGGCCATCCCAGCCCCATCAGCAATCATAACTATAACATACTTCACCCTTGGAACAGCTGAGATTGCAGTGCTCTGGAGAGAAAATAGGAAGATAAGCATTAAAAGAGCTACAGACAACCTTTTTACGTAAAACTTCATACTATTACACCTCCATAAAATTTTTGCCCCATTTTTTATACCTCATCACTTTATAGCTTAGAGAAGGTAGATTAAACTCTTATTAAAGATTAGTTAAAGATAGTTAAGGTCTTTTTAAGAGATTTTTATAAAAATTATACTAGACTATATAAAATTCCGTTTTTTATAATCTTTCCTGCAATCGTGAGGAGGTAACCATGAAGCAATCTAGAAGGGTCTGTCTAAATATTACAATTTACTTCTTAAAGAAAAATTGCTCTGGTCTAAAGACACCTGGTGAAGCTGGATGCCAAGTAAATCCAGTATCAGGGACATTTCTTAGGTTATTCCTTGCAATACCCATCATCCATGTTACACCGGCAGTTCCTATAATCCAAAGATTATCTGCATGTAATCTCATAGCTTCTTTTAATATTGCTATTCTCTTAGCCTCACTTTTAGTAGAGAAGAATTCCTCATTCATTAATTGCCAAAGTTTCTTTACCTCTTTGGGTGGTTCTTCGCCGATCTTTCCTCCAGTATTAAGCCAGTTATACCATAGTGGACACCATCTAGTATTGGGAGACCTATCACCAGAGTAACCATCTGCACCAAAGCTAGTAGTAAACGCATGCATCTCATGTTCATTTGCAGGATGTCTCGTCTCAAAGAGAGACCTTTCCATCACTTTTACTTCTGCCTTTATACCTAGATCTTTCCAATATTTTACTACTAACTGCATAATGTCTATACTTGGTGTATGATGGGTGGATGCATCAATAGTTACAGTTAATGTCTTTCCATCTGGACGTAGTCTGTAACCGTCTCTATCTCTTTTTGTTAAGCCCAAAGAATATGGAGCTTTCTCTTGGAGGTAATGAAAAGATATCCTCCAGAGGGGCTAATTTAATTGAGTAATTTCTGTTGAGGAATGTTGGGCTCTTGAAAGTTCAGATATAATTGTGGTATACTTTCTAGAGAGAATTAGAATAAAGGATGGAGGTCAAATAAGTGCCGAATACAAGGTCTGCTAAGAAACAGCTTAGATCTTCTAGAAGAAAGGCTGAAAGGAATAAGGCTGTTAAATCTAGGATTAAGACTGAGGTTAAAAAGTTTTTGGCATATATAGAGGCAAGAGATGTAAACGCAGCAAAATCACAGATAAGCCTTGTATGTAGTTTACTTGACAAGGCAGCTAAGAAGAACATTATACACGATAATACAGCAAGTAGAAAGAAGTCTAGATTAATGAAGAGGCTCAGTCTATTAGAGTCTCAGATGTTAATCGCTCAGGCCTAGGAAAAGAATAAAGTCTTCTAGGCCTTCTTTTGGTTTTAATTCCCCCGTCTTTACCCTCCTCTCGATTGAGAGGAGGAGTTTTATTTTTTGTATCAGATTATCTAGTGGATAATCTCTACTTATGCTCAGAATAAACCTTGCGTATCCACTAGAGATATTAAAAAATTTAGCCAGTTCTGTATCTTGAGGATTTATCGTCTTTGCGTACAAGATAAGTTTGTATCTCTTTCTTAAAGCAGAAAGTAATTGCATTATTTCACTATCTGGATAATATTCTTTTCTTAATAAGAAGAGGGCTTCTTGTGTTCTTCCTCTCTCTAATAGGTCTATAAGTTGAAAACCAGTAAGAGTAGGGATACTCTTCATTACTTCTCTTATATCAGCCTCTTCTATAATCTCCTTATCTCCTGTCAGAAGTAGGAGGGTATTCCATACTGATAGGAGAAGATATGGAGCCTGTACAAGACTAGAGGCAAGCATACTTATGGAACTTTCATCTATTACTTTATTGTAGTATCTAGCTAAACCTCTTATAATCTCTTTTATATAGACATCAACTTCTCTTGGACTAGGGGGGGATAGATTTACCTGTTTACTCCTAGGTATCTTGATAATCGAATCTGTATCTATAACTACATATATATCTTCAGGAAGGGTTTTAAGCTTAGGAGGGCTATTAAGCCTTGCTATAATTAATTTTACAGTAGGTATAAGGACACTCTTTGCATTTTTTATCTCTTTGTCTAACTCTACCTCTGACTCTGTCCGTATTATTACCGTATCACCCTTAGATCTTAAGAATGTATAGATCCTAGAGATTATATCATCTTTTAGGAAATCCCAGTCTCCACTTAATACATATATATGAGAAACTTCGCCAGACTTTAACTCATTTATCGTCTTTATATAATCTGGTATATCCAATATAGATTAGTCCTCCAATAATAATATATGTAGCTATCAATTCTATTATACTAGGGCTGTACTTAATATCATACGACATTTTATTACCAAAGACTATTATACGCAATAGGAGATGAATAATCGGTTTTATTATAATACTTATCAGATAAGTAATAAAGGGGAAGGTGAATGTAGATAGCGCCAAAATAAAACTACCTATAGTTAAGATGGAGATTAATGGGGAGACTATTATATTTATTGGGAAGCTTATTAGAGGCAATGAACCATTCTTGTATAAAAGTAGAGGAGCCAGAATCCCTTGGACTGTTATCGTTGGCATCATAAAGTCTAGCCTTTTTACTCTCAAATAAGGGGCAATACTTATAAGGCTGAATGTTGCTAAAAAGCTTAATTGAAAGCTTGAGCTAAAAATGGATAATGGATCAAAAAGTAAGATTACTATACCTGAAAATGCAAGACTTGATGGAGGGTCATAGTCTTCATGTATGATACGGGCTAAAATATTTATACCCATCATAATACTTGCTCTTATTACACTTATCTCCAGTCCGGTGATAAGGGCATACAAGAAAACTAGTGGAAATAAGATTAATAGCTGTAAACCTGTTAAAAAAGGTATTATACTAGAAACGATTATAGAGACCTGTGCCCCTGATACTACTAATGTGTGAATGAGTCCTGTGACTTTAAAGTTCTTGTATATATCATATGGGAGTTCATCGCTTATCCCTAAGACCATAGCCATAGTAAGTTCTCGCTCTTCAGGATTAAGAAATAGAGATACCTTATCTCTTATTTTAGTTCTTATAATATAAAGAGACCGCTTAAGAGAAAAACTGGGTTTAGATAGAATTTTCACCTTATTAGGGTATACTGTCCCTATAATCCTCTCCTGAAAAAGCTTTTTGTCTATGTCTATTACCCTATTTTTATACAGTTTTCCGACTATATATAACTTATCACCATATTGATAGGTGTTTTCTCTTACCTTTACCTCTAATACTCCGTAATATCTTGTTTTATCTATTGTTATCTTATCTACCTTTAATCCATACCTTGATGCATCTTTTACAGAACAGACCATACGGATTTCATCATTAGATATCTTTTCTATCTCTCTAATCGAATTAATGTATTTTTCATAGTTTTTAGATGTCCACCATGCACTCAAGAGTATTATTACTATAATAAGACTTATCTTCTCTTCTATAAAGAGAAATGTCAGCCCTAAAAATAAAAAGGGAATAAAAATTAGATTAGTATATCTAAATAGAAGTGTTCCAATAACTATAGAAAGAAAAATAATAACGCTTGGTCTATTTTTTATCTCATTCCACAACAATCAAATCCTTTATAGCCTCGAATCTTTTCTCACCTATACCTGAGACTTTCTTTAAATCTTCTATACTCTTAAATGGGCCATTTGTCTCCCTATAGGAGACTATCCTATTGGCAAGGGCTGGACCTATCCCTGGCAGTTCTTCTAGCTCTTTGGCGCTTGCGGTATTTATATTTATTTTGGTATTAGAAGGCTCAGAAGATTCGCCTTGAAGAGTCTTCTCAGCTACTATATCATTTACCCCCCTTACCTTAGAGGGTACTAAGATCTTTGAACTATCAGTTACTTTGCTTGCCAGATTTATTGCATCTAGGTCCGCATCAGAAGTTGGTCCTCCTGCAGTCTGGATAGCATCAGCAACTCTTGAATTCGCTGGTAGATAGTATAAACCAGGACTTTTCACTGCACCACCTATATGAACCGCAACCTTTGTATTGCTAATCTTACTATTATCTTTTTCTTCAATAATAATAGAGGACTCTTTCTTTTCCTCTTTAACAGGCTTATTTAGAGAGAAAAGAAGAGCACCAATTAGAATTATAATTATACCTACTAAATACTTTTCCCTATTAGTCATCTCAGCCTGTTACAATGTTTATAAGTTTTTCAGGGACTGTAATAATATTCTTTATCTCTTTGCCCTCAGTAAATTTTTTTACTCTAGGGAGCTGTAGGACAATCTCCTTTAACTTTTCCATATCTCTTTCCCCTGTCTTTATCTTATCTCTGAGTTTTCCGTCTACTTGGATTATCAACTCGTATTCAAATTGCTTCATAAGGTTAGGGTCATACTCAGGCCATTTCTCCCTAAAAATGCTCTCCTTATGTCCTAAAATCTCCCAAAGTTCTTCTGCTATATGCGGAGTAAATGGTGCTAGGAGTATGAGGAATGTCTCTAAAGTGTCCTTAAGAGTAGTTTTTCTTGCCCTCTTTACCGCTTCTATATTCCCACCGAGGAAATTACTCCACTCCATCAATGCACTTATAGCAGTATTTAGATGAAATCTTTCTATTATGTCTTCTGTCACCCTTTTTATTGTGGTGTGTTTCCACCTTACAAGTTCTCTATCTATTCCACTATCGATAGCATCATTACTGTTATTAAGGACTGGGATCAACTCATTGTAGAGTCTCCATACGCGGTTGAGGAACCTCCACATTCCATCAACACCCTCGTCACTCCACTCTAACTCCTTCTCTGGGGGAGATGCAAAGAGGATGAATAGCCTTAAGGTATCTGCGGAGTATTTTTCTATTATAGGAGATGGCTCTACTATGTTACCTAATGACTTGGACATCGCTGTCCCATCCTTTAGCACCATCCCTTGTGTGAATAGATTAGTGAATGGTTCCTCAAAGTTTATATATCCTGCATCATATAAGACCTTAGTAAAGAATCTGGAGTATAAAAGGTGTAAGACTGCGTGTTCTACCCCTCCAATGTATCTATCTACAGGCATCCAGTAAGTCACCGCTTCTTTACTAAAAGGAGCCTTTTCATTGTGGGGATCGGTAAACCTGTAGTAATACCAAGAGGAGCATATAAATGTTGCCATAGTATCTGTTTCTCTCTTGGCCGGTCCCCCACACTTTGGACAGGTAGTATTTACAAACTCTTCAGACTTAGCTAGTGGTGATATACTCCCAGTAGGGGTAAAGTCTATATCCTCAGGTAGGAGAACTGGTAAATCTTCCTCAGGCACAGGTACTATCCCGCACTTATCACAGTATACGATTGGAATAGGGGCACCCCAATATCTCTGACGGGATATGAGCCAGTCTCTGAGTCTATAGTTTACTTTAGGTTCTGCAAGCCCCTTTCTCTGGAGATATTCTACTATCTTAACTTTTGCTATCTCATTGTATAAACCGTTAAATATGGAGGAGTTTACCAATAAGCCTTCCCCTATATATGAGACTTCTAATTCTCCATCAGGAGACCCTCCTGGAGGCAAAATAACTGTCCTTATAGGGATCCCATACTTCTTAGCAAAGTCAAAGTCCCTTTCATCGTGAGCAGGAACACCCATAATTGCACCCGTTCCATACTCCTGTAGGACATAGTTAGTTATCCATACAGGAATCTCTTCCCCGTTGATAGGATTTACAGCATGAAGCCCAGTAAAGACTCCAAGTTTCTCTTTTTCACTACCTAATATATTTATCTTTGAGATTAATTTTTCTACCTCTTCCTTTTTGAATAGAGGGGATTTTTTCATCTCTTCTATAAGACTAGACTCATGTGGTATAGCAAAGAATGTGGCACCAAAGAGTGTATCAGGTCTAGTGGTAAAGACTTTGACGTCTCTATCTATCTCTTTTATCTTAAAGACTATCTCAGCCCCAACACTCTTACCTATCCAGTTTTTCTGCATAGTCTTTACATGCTCAGGCCAGCCAGATAGCTTGTCAAGGTCATTTAAGAGTCTTTCTGCATAGTCTGTAATCTTGAAGAACCATTGTTCCAGATATCTCTCTTCTACAGGTTGATGGCATCTCCAACAGGTCCCATCTATTACCTCTTCATTTGCTGTAACCGTCTTACAATTTGGACACCAATTTACCTTTGCTTTACCCTTATAAGCTAGACCTCTCTTGTACATAAGTAAGAAGAACCACTGAGTCCATTTGTAGTAGCTTGGATCACATGTTGCTAGCTCTCTGTTCCAGTCATAAGATATACCTAATCGCTTTAGTTGTTTTTTCATATTTTCTATGTTACTCCAGGTCCACTTTGCAGGGTGTATTCCTCTTTTTATTGCCGCATTTTCTGCGGGAAGACCAAAGGCATCCCAACCCATAGGATGCAAGACATTGTACCCTTTGAATCTGTAATATCTGGCAATTACGTCACCAAGGACATAATTTCTTACATGTCCCATATGTATATCCCCAGATGGGTAGGGAAACATCTCTAAGATATAAGCCTTAGGTAAGGAAGTATCATTTTTAGCCTCATTTAAGCCTTCATTAGCCCACCTTTTTTGCCACTTCTCTTCTATAACTTTAGGATTATAATCCATACTATCGCCTTAACCCTCCATCAACCAACTGATATAGTTTTTTTATTGAGTATGAGTTTATATTATCTAATTCTATCTGTCAAGTTTGTGTTACTTTATCTCCATATAGACAATCTTAGTATTTGTTGGAAGAGAACTCTTTGAAATCTTTATAGTAGAAGGCATCTTTTCTAGTTCAGGGATTATCCTTTTTATATCCTCTATAGATGCTAGGACTCTTAATCCATAAGAGTTTACCCTATAGTGCATAATAATAGCCATCTTAGGTTCTATCTTTCTTATAATACTAAGAGCCTTTTCTACATCAATGGTATATACCCCACCCACTGGTATAAATATCACATCTGTGCCTTTAAGTTTCTCATACTGTTCTTTTGTAAGTTCATCCTCTCCGTAGTCTCCAAAGTGGGCAAAGATTATACCATCTAGAACCCACTTTATAATGGTATTATTACCTCTTAATGTCCCGCCTTTGTTATCATGGTATGAAGAGATTCCTATAAACTTTATCCCTTTGACCTCTGCATTACCATTGACTATTACAGGACTACCCTTTACAAGAGACACGTTATTATGATCAGAATGTTCGTGACTTACAGTTACTATATCTGATTTTACATCAGGTAAGGGGAATCCAACTGCAGGATTAAAGGGGTCGGTAACTATAGAGATAGAGCTAGATTTTATTAAAAACATGGAATGGCCAAAATATGTAATCTCTACGCTATTCTCATTCCCGTAAGTAATCCCTACAAATATCAGTATAAACAGAATTATTAATAGAGCCTTTGAAAACATCACCCATCCCTTCCTTAAAAATTTTTCTAACTAAATTATACCATAGTGGGTTATAATATCTAAAAAATATCCCTATTAGGAGGATAATTATGGAACTATTAGTTGGTTATGGAGAGCGTGTAATTACCCCTTCTCCTGAGTTTAAACTTGACCTTACTGGTTATGGATTCTATCTAGATAGAAAAGAGGAAAATATATTAGGTGATTTAAAGGTTAGGGTTTTATATCTTGATGATAGTAAGAACAAAGCTATCCTTATAAGTTGTGACTTAATTGGGTTTTCAGTAGATTTTGCTGATACTTTAAGAAGCGTCATAGCAAATAAGGAAGGATTGGAGATAAAGAATATAACTCTTAGCTGTACACATACACATTCAGGACCTGCTGTTCAGAAATTGCGAGGGCTTGGAGAAGTTGATAATAGATACCTAACTGAATTGAAAGAGAAGATTATATCTAGTGTAGACTTCGCCAAGGCAAATTTGAAAAAGGCAAAACTTTACTATCACAGTGAAATTATAGAGCCTATTGGATTTAATAGAAGATTAAGGAGGTTTGAGCCGATAGACCCTCAGTTAAGTGTCTTATTATTTGAAAGACAGGATAAGAGTATATTCCTAACTAATTATGCCTGTCATCCTGTTGTTCTTGGGAGGACTAAAGATATATCAGCCGACTGGCCAGGTGAGTTAATCCGTTGTATGGAAGAAAATGCCTATAATTGTTTGTTCTTTCAGGGATTCTGTGGAGATATAGACCCGGTAACTAATATGAATAGGTGGGGAAGAGGAACAAAGGAAGATATAGAGCTTTTAGGTCATATATTAGCCAATAGGGCATTAAAGTCTAAGGTGTATGGGAAAATGGTTGAAAACCCTAAGATAAGCGTTGCTGAAGAGAGGATAGAGCTCCCCCTACAGATTCCTTCTAAGGAAGAGATGAAAAAAGATGCAGAATACTGGCTAGAGGTGTATAAGGATAATAAGAGTGCTCAGAGATTTGTAGAAGAGTGGCTGAAAGATGCCGAACTCTCTTATGAGAGTCTCAAAGAGAATCCATACATAGAGAATATCCCAATCCAGGGGATAAGTATAGGGGAGATTAAGATTATAGGGATACCTGGTGAGATATTCTGCGAGTATGGACTAAGATTGAAGAAAAAATTCCCTATGTTATTTACATTTGGATATACAAATGGCCTTGTAGGGTATATCCCAACGAAGGAAGCGTATATGGATCGAGGAGACTATGCCTCATACATTGCACCAAAGATCTTTAATGTATTTCCATTTTCTCAGGATATAGAGGATGTATTAATAGAAGAGACTAGTAAAGTGTTAGAGAAGATATGAAAAGCCCCGGAACCTCCGGGGCGCATCTTATAATACAGGTGTTATTTCACCTTTATTGTCGGCAGATCTTATCTCAGCCTCTACTATTTCTATTGTCTCTTTACTGCTCTCTGGAGGAGCTACAGTAATAGGTTTATCGTTAAGAATACACTCAGCAAAATATTTGATCTCTCTATAATAACCCATTTCCTTTGGAAGCTCCGGGATAAAACTCTTACCATCATTTGGATTTACCCTTAAGACCCCCTGTTGGAAGATAAGATTTCCTCTTTCGAAGTTTGCCCTAAATAACATCTCGAATCCATAATCCCCCTGAAGTGTCCAGTCATCTTGTGCATTTATAACCTTTCCATCAGGGTATATGTAGTTTGTTGAGACTATATCATATCCACTCCCTGGTATGACATTTCTGGCTATTGTTGTAACCGCAGTAGGCTTTCCGAAGAGCCAATTTATTGTATCTACGTCATGTATATGCTGATCTAAGATACAGCCTCCACTCTTTTCTTTAGTAAGAAGCCAGTTCTCATAGGACCACTTAGGAGTTCCGCCACCCCTATAGAAATATCCACCTAAGAATTTGCCAAATCTTTCCGTCTCTACACATTCCTTTAGGTATTCATACTCAGGCCAGAATCTGAGACAGTGTCCTATCATTAGCTTTTTATTATTCCTCTTTGCTGCTTCTATCATCTCTATACACTGTTTAGAGTTTAGAGCCATTGGCTTTTCACATAAGACATGCATACCTCTATCTAGAGCCTTTATAGTTGCCTCTGCATGTAAATAGGTTGGAAGGCAGATATCAACATAGTCTAATTCTTCCTTCTCTAACATCTCGTCAAGATTTGTATAGAGTCTATATCTATTAAAATCATACTTTTTTGTCCCTACATCTATATTCCCTGGTATAAACTTATTCTCAAACTTAGCCGGGTCTATATCGCATATAGCTACAAGCTTGATAGGAAACCCTTCAGATTCAAGTCTTATATAGTTATCTAAGTGTCCTCTTCCCATAAAGCCTATTCCTATAAGTCCTACTTTTAACATTCTATCCCCTCCCAAGTATCTTATCCATAGATTTAGATGTGTTATATATCATTTGTAGAGGATAATGCTTATATGCAGACATCTCTGCATTTAGATAGTTGTCATACCCTACATCTTTCAATGCAGAAATCACTTTAGGAAAATCTACATCTCCTGCGAGTAGATCTACGAAGCCTGCTAATCCACACCCTTGTCTTCTATAATCTTTTACATGAATCTTCTTTATCCTGCTACCGAGTATCTTTATCCAGTGTTCAGGATATCCTATGTAGATAATATTACCAACATCCAGATAGGCACCTACGTATCTAGAGTTAATCTTGTCTATAAAATCTCTCATCTCCAGAGGTGATAGTAAGAATTTATTCCATACATTCTCTACCCCTATGCATACCTTACAAGATTCTGCGAACTTTGATAATTCAGTTATAGCCTCTAACGCATAGTCATAAGCCCTATCATACTCTATCACTTCTGCCCCTGGCATCCAATCTACACCTACATATCCTGGGACGACTAGGATTGTATCAACTCCCAAGATACTTGCAAACTCTAGCTGTTTCTTGCATATATCCCTTGCCTTTTCTCTAATATCTTTAGAACTGCTAGTAAACGGATATTTCCAGTATAAACCTGCGGCAAGACCACTTATCTCTATACCTATATCTTCTGCTATCTTCTTATACTTTAAGATATCGCTTTCTCTACTATCTAAGCCAAGCTCTCCACTCTCTGTTATAGAAAGTTCTATTCCATCAAAACCTGCATCTTTGGCTATCTTCATACACTCTTCGATACTCATCCCCTGTGGAAATGACCAGATATTAATCCCCTTTTTCAACATAATCACCTCCAATCCCTACTTTTTATCTCATATATGATAATTCCAGCGGATACCGATGTATTAAGCGATGTTATCTTGCCCAACATAGGAATCCCAATAAGCTTATCACACCTTCTCTTCATTATAGGTCTAAGTCCTTTGTCCTCTCCCCCAATTATCAAAAGTAGAGGAAAGCGAATCTCTATACTAAAGAATGGTTCTCCACTTGCGTCTGCTCCCAATATAAAGAAGCCTCTCTCTATAAATTTGTCTACCGCCTGTGCAGTATTGGTGACAACTGCAAAAGGAAGATGAAATACAGCACCTGCAGAAGAACTTATAAGACCTTCAGAGATTATAGCCGAGCGATGCTTAGGGAGAACTATCCCATCAACCCCTGCACACTCTGCTGTTCTCATTATTGCTCCAAGATTATGAGGATCTTCAACCCCATCAGCTAGAACAACAAAATGTTTGTCAAAAAAATAGTCTATATCTTTTGGTTCTACAGGGAATACATATGCCAATATACCCTGTTTGGCTTTCAATGATGGGACCTCTTGAACAGGTATCCTCATCTGTTTGGCATGAGAAATAATATCTCCATATCTTGGAACTAGCCTTTTATCTATCTGTATCTTTTGAATACTGATACCAGATTTCAAAGCCTCTGTTACAGCATTCTTCCCCTCTATCTTTAATTCATCTTCCATCTAGTACCTTCCTTTGTATCTTCTAGTACGATACCTATATTGTTTAGACTATTCCTAATTTCATCACTAAGATCAAATCTCTTCTCCTGCCTAAGTTTATCCCTTATCTTTATTATAACCTCCATTACTTCTCTAAGCTTTTCGACATCAAACAAGGTTTTGGTCAATTCTGGGATTTTAAATCCAAGTATCTTGCACATCTTGATTAGATTAAACTTAAATACTGGTAATATTGGATCCCATGTCCCTTTATCTAATATAGGTCTATTCTCTCTTAGGTAAGAGAAGAGAACCCCAATAGCTTGGGGTGTATTAAGGTCATTAGAGAGGGCATTTCTAAAATCAAAGAATGCCTGATCATAAGGGGATGATGGCGGATCCGGTATATGAGCTAAGAGCTTTATAGTATCTTCTATCCTTGAGTAAGCCCTTTCTGTATCCTCAAGGGCTTGTGGGTCAAAGTCTAGTGGGCTTCTATAATGAGTCTGTAGAAGATATAGCCTAAGGACTTCAGGCTTATAAGAGCTTAATACTTCTCTTAAGATTATAAAGTTTCCAGTTGATTTAGACATCTTCTCTGATTTTAGATTTACCAGCCCATTATGTATCCAGAACCTGACAAATTTTCCATCACCTATAACCGCTTCTGCCTGAGCCTTTTCATTCTCATGGTGCGGGAATATAAGGTCTGCTCCTCCTCCGTGGATGTCTATCTCCTCTCCCAAGTATAAAAGAGACATAACAGAGCATTCTATATGCCATCCTGGCCTTCCCTTACCCCAAGGACTTTCCCAATAAGGTTCTCCAGGTTTTGCCGATTTCCAGAGGGCAAAGTCCAATGGGTCTCTCTTTTTTTCACTAGGGTCTACTCTAGCTCCTGCTATCATCTCTTCTAAAGAGCGTCTGGAGAGTTTTCCATAGTGAGAATAACTTTTCACGGAGAAATATACATCACCTTCTGATTCATACGCGTATCCCTTCTCTATAATCTTTCCTATAAACTCGATAATCTCTTCAATATGTTCTGTAACTCTGGGATATATAAACGCCCTACTTATACCAAACATATCCATATCTGTAAAATATTCAGAGATAAATCTGTCAGCTAGCTCTTTCGGAGATATACCTAGTTCATTCGCCCTATTTATTATCTTATCATCTATATCGGTAAAGTTCTGTACCCAGAGGACTTTAAATCCTTCTGATTCTAAGAATCTATACAGAATATCGTATACTAGATAAGACCTCCCATGACCTATATGGCAGTAGTCATAAGGTGTTACCCCACATACATACATCCTCACCATATTGTGTTTCTTAGGCAGAAATTCGTCTTCATTTCTGGTTAATGTATTATATAATCTCAATTTACTCCTCCAGAAATCTTAAGGCTTTTTCTAATCTCTCTATACATTTATCTTTACCAAGTATTGGGATAAATTCCACCAGTTCCGGTCCAGATTCATAACCAGTGAGTGCTAATCTTATGGGATGATAGAATTTTCTTCCCTTAAGTCCTGATATCTTAATTGCCTCTTTAAATATACTATCTATGGTATTTAGATCTTCGGTCTCTTTTAATAGATTCAAGAATACTTCTATACCCTTCTTTCCTAAGGCTAACTCTTCTTTATGGCTCTCATTTAGAGAGACATCACTAAGATAGTACTTTTTGAGATACTCTGGTATTTCTCTAAGTGTCTCTGCATACTCTCTTATGGAGAGAATAGCTTTTAATAACCAATCCTTTGGATAATCACCTATCCCATTTAAGAAGGGTCTTACATACTCTAAAAGTCTTTCCCCATTAAGCCTTATGATATGTTGTCTGTTTATCCACCTTAACTTGGCAGGATCATATGCAGATGGGCTTGGAGAGACTTCCTCTAGAGAAAATTCTTCTACAAGTTTGTCTAATGTCTTTATCTCATCTCCCTTTGGACTCCACCCTAATAATGCTAAATAGTTTACCACACCTTCAGGCAAGAAGCCCTGTTCTCTTAGCTCTTTTACAGAAAGCGCCCCTTCTCTTTTTGAAAGTTTGGATCGGTCACTCCCAACAATCATAGGTAGATGTGCAAATCTAGGAGGATTAACCCCTAGAGCTTTATAGATAAGTAACTGTCTAGGTGTATTAGAGAGATGGTCTTCACCCCTTATTACATGTGTAATATCCATAAGGTAATCGTCTATAACTACTGCAAAGTTATAAGTAGGCATCCCGTCAGAACGAAGTATGATAAAATCTCCCGTTATGGCATTTACATCAAATTCTATTCTACCTCTTATAATATCATCAACTACAAAGTAAGCGTCTTTTGGAATTCTAAATCTTATAGAATATGGAATACCTTTTGCCTCTAATTCAGAAACCTCTTTAAGGGAAAGATTGGCACACCTCCCACTATAACGAGGAGGTCTACCTTCTTTTATAGCCTCCTCTCTTTCTCTCTCTAACTCCTCTGCGGAGCAGAAACATTTATATGCTAGCCCTTCCTCTAAAAACTTGAGGGCATAACTTTTATATATATCAAGCCTTTCACTCTGTTTATAAGGTCCTTCATCCCAGTTTAGTCCCAACCACAAGAGATCCTCTAAGATACCCTGATAAGCAGATTGATAAGTGCGCTCTACATCTGTATCTTCTATTCGTAGTATGAATGTTCCTCCATTTTTTCTAGCAAATAGCCAATTAAAAAGAGCAGTTCTTACATTTCCTATATGTAAACTTCCACTAGGGCTAGGTGCAAATCTGACCCTTACACTCATCAAGTCCTCCTTTCGTCTAATAATACTACAGCAATCGCTACTATCCCTTCTTCCCTACCTACAAAGCCGAGTCTTTCATTAGTAGTTGCTTTTATTCCGATAGAACCTGGGTTTATCTTTAAGATGCTGGCTAATCTCTCTTTCATAATATCAACGTATGGGCCTATCTTTGGTTTTTCTGCTATGATTATACTGTCTATGTTTACTATAGTATAATCTTTATCTATCTTTTCCTTTACCTTTTCTAGTATAACACAACTAGATATGTCTTTATACTCTGGAGTATTTGGAAAAAAGAAGCCTATATCAGGTAGACCGGCTGCACCTAAGATAGCATCAGATATTGCATGGATCAGAACATCTGCATCTGAGTGCCCATAGAGGCCAAAATCACAAGGGATCTCAATACCTCCAAGAAAGAGTTTCCTACCATTTACTATCGGATGGACATCATAACCTATCCCTATTCTCATATACCTAATAGCTCAAGATATCTATGAGCTAAAAGTAGGTCTTCTTTAGTGGTTATCTTTAGATTTGTGTACTCTCCTTCAATTACCCTGATCTTATATCCTAATCTTTCTACTAGAGAGGCATCATCTGTACCATAGAACTTATCCTGATACGCCTTCTCATACGCCTCAAGTAGAATCTTATATCTAAATACCTGGGGGGTCTGAACACTCCAGAGCAATTCTCTTTTCAGTGTAGACTCTACATAACCATCTTTTACTACCTTGATTGTCTCCTTAACTGGTAGTGCAGGGATAACTGCCGGATGTATCTCTACCTCTTCTATGAGTTTGACAATTAACTCATAACTTATAAATGGTCTTGCCCCATCATGGACCATTACTATATCTGAAGATGTGAGTGCCATAAGTCCCCTATATACTGAATCCTGTCTTTCTTTTCCTCCATGGATTATCTTTACTATAGACTCACTAATACCGGCTTTAGAAAGTATATTCCTTACATCTTCTTCATCTTGTGGTCTTATAACTATAACCAACTCTGAAAGCGAACTAAGTTTGATAAATTTCTCTAAGGAAAAAAGTAATACAGGTTTACCCCTTAACTCCATTAATACCTTATTATGGCCCAATCTTTTTGACTGACCAGCAGATGCTACAATTACTCCTATATTCACCTGGCTCTCCCTAGGTCTCCTAGTCTGAGAGGAGGAATCCCTCTGCTACTCTGTTCTCTAATTCTTCTTAAACCATCCTTTATGTTTTTAGCTCTTATTTCCCCTATCCCTTCTACCTCATCTAACTGAGGTATATCAGCCTTAAGGATATTTTGTAGATTACCAAAATAATTTATTAGATTCTCTATAACAGACGAAGGAAGACGCGCTATATAACTTAAGATTCTATAGCCTCTACACCTAAGATTTATATCTGTAAAGGTTATAGAATCGGATATACCTAGTATATTCGACATTATACTTGTATTTAGTATTTCATTTAGATTTTTCTTTCTTATCTCTTCTTTGATGCTCTCAGGATTTAGCCCCTCTCTTATGTAGTCCTTAATAAGGAGAATCTCCTCTTCATTTACTCCTCCAATAAGCTCATCTAGCTGCATCCTGACTAGTCTTCCTTCAACTCCTAACTCTATTACGTATCTTTCTATCTCTTGAGCTATACGAAGGACCATCTCAATTCGATATAAACTCCAAAGCACATCAAGGAAGGTGACACTATCTTCAAGTTCTAGTGTGGTAAGATTAGACATTGCTTGATCTAATATGAGTCTATATCTCTCTAAGACTTGTAACCCTTGGTTAGCTTTAACTAACAGGTTTCTTATATCTTGAAGAATATATCTTATATTTCCAATATAGAGAGATATTATCTCCCTTCTTTCTGAGATTGCTATGACTAAAGAACCAACCTGTTTAGCGGTCCTTTCTGCTGTTCTATGTCTAGTCCCAGGTTCAGTGGTGGGGATAGAGACATCTGGAGATAGTTGAACATTAGCATATAGTATCTTTTTTAGGTCTTCAGAGATTACTATAGCTCCATCCATTTTAGCCAGCTCATAGAGAGATTCTGGTGTAAAGTCACAGTTTAAAGTAAAACCGCCACTCATAATACTATTAAGGACTTCTAATTTTCCACCAACTACTATAAGGGCTCCCATTTTTGCGCTTAATATCCTATCTAAACCTTCTCTTAGAGGAGTTCCCGGAGCGGTAAGTTTTAGTGCACTATATAAGTCTAGCGTGGATTCTGGCATCTCTTACTAAGTCATACACCTCCTTTAAGGTTCTTACTCCTCTCACACCAGAACTGTCTTCTTTCTTTTTTAGCGGGACAAATCCTTCACTATACCCTAATCTCAGTGCTATCTCTACCCTTTTTTCATACCACATTACCTGTCTTATCTCACCAGTAAGTCCTATCTCTCCAAAGCTAAATAACTCAGAAGTTAGTGGAACCTCTAAAGTACTAGATATAACTGCTAGGGCTACTGGTAGGTCTATGGCAGGGTCCTTTACCGTAACTCCTCCGGGTATATTTAAAAATACATCCTTATTGAAAAGTGGTAACTGTAAAAGTTTTTCTAGAACAGCCAGTATAAAAGAAAACCTATTAAAATCTATACCTTGGACAACCCTTCTTGGAACTGCATACACTGAACGAGCCACTAGAGCCTGAACTTCTACTAGTATAGGCCTTGTTCCTTCCATTATCACACCTATAGTGGCACCTGGAGTTAAACCCAGCCCTTCCCTAACAAAGAATAGCGAAGGGTTTGTCATCTCTTTGAGTCCTTCAGGGGTCATTTCCATAAAAGCTACCTCATTTGTATCCCCATACCTATTCTTGACTGCACGTAAGAGTCTTACCATTCCGTCCCTATCGCCTTCGAAATAGAAAACTCCATCGACCATATGTTCTAGGGTCTTAGGACCTGCTAATATCCCTTCCTTTGTAACATGTCCTGTTATAAAGGCTACACTATTATCCCTTTTAGCTAGGTCAATAATCTTAGAGGTGCATAGCTTTATTTGTGTTACTGTTCCAGGTTGAGTAGGCAAAGACTCATCTTTTACCGCCTGAATAGAATCTATAATAAATATATCTGGTTTAACCTCTTCATAAGTAGCTATTGCATTATCTAGACTAACCTCGCTTATTATCCTAATGTTTTCCCCTTTGATATTCAATCTACTAGCCCTTAAACCTATCTGATAAACAGACTCTTCTGCGCAGTTATATAAAACCCTTAGCCCCTTTTTTGAGAAGGATTCTGACAGCTGGAGCATAAGGGTAGACTTCCCTATTCCTGGCTCTCCCCCTATCAAAAGGACAGAACCGGGGACTACTCCACCTCCTAAAAGTCTATCAGTCTCAGGATAATCGGTAGTAATCCTCTCTATGGACTTAGCCTTTATCTCGTTGAGACTTAGGGCTTTTGTAGGGGTGCTTCTCGATTTGGTCTTTTCCATCCCCTTTTCTAGTATAACCTCTTCTAGCGTATTCCATGAATCACAGTTTGGACATCTACCAAGCCAATGAGAGGTTGTATAACCGCACTCTGTACATCTATAGACTCTACTAGGCTTACTCATTCTGGCCTCTGTAGAGGAAACAGTATCACCTCTCTTATAGAGTTTACATTTGCAAAGAGCATAGTAAGCCTATCTATCCCTATACCTAAACCTCCGGTAGGGGGCATACCATACTCTAAAGCTTCTAAGAAGTCTTCATCCATAGGATGGGTCTCCTCTTCTCCCATCATCTTTTCTCTTAACTGGTCCTCAAACCTTTTCCTCTGTTCTATAGGGTCATTTAGTTCAGAGAACGCATTAGCAATTTCTAGTCCCCCTATAAACAATTCAAACCTATCTGTGAATCTAGGATCATTTTCTCTGGCTTTTGCAAGTGGAGAGATAGCTACAGGATAACCAGTGATAAATGTCGGCTTTTTTAACTTTGGCTGAACCTCTTCCTCAAAGAGCTCCATAAGGACTTTAGCCCAGAGACTCTCCTCAGTAGTCACTTTTATCTCTAGCTTATTGGCATATTCTAGAAGCTCTTCTTTAGTTAGTGTCAACGGATTTATTCCAGTATGCTCAATAACTATATCTAGGAGTTCTTTCCTTTCCCAAGGTGAAGATATATCTATTTCCTCGGTATCTTTATATATAACAGGCTTACCGAATAGTGTATTTGCTAGGTGTATAATTAGCTCTTCAGTGAGGTCCATCATTGTATAGTAGTCTGCATATGCCTGATATAACTCCATCATAGTAAATTCGGGATTGTGCACAGTAGAGATACCTTCATTCCTGAAACATCTATTTATCTCATAGACCTTTTCATATCCACCAACTATAAGCCTCTTTAAATACAGTTCTAGGGCTATCCTAAGGTATAAGTCTATGTCTAAGGCATTATGATGAGTAATAAAAGGACGAGCAAATCCACCACCGGGAACTGTATGGAGGATAGGGGTCTCAACTTCTATAAAACCTTTTGCATCTAAGAAATTTCTTAACTCTTTTACAAGCTTAGATCGGAGTAAAAAGATTCTTCTTGGATTTTCATTAGCTATAAGGTCTAAGTATCTTCTTCTATATCTAGTCTCCACATCCGTTATCCCATGCCACTTTTCTGGTAATGGCCTTAATGCTTTAGTAAGAATCCAAAACCTATATATCCTAATAGATGGCTCACCTGTATGTGTCTTAAATGTAGTCCCTTCTACCCCGATAAAGTCACCTACGTGACATTCTTTAAGTTCTTCGTAAGAATCTCCAAGATCGTCTGCCTTCCCATAAAGTTGAATCCTATCTTTTATGTTTCTTATATCTAAAAACATTGACCTCCCATGTCTTCTTATCGCAGTAATCCTTCCTGCCACCCTTACTGTCTGTTCAAGTACATCATCAAATTTACTCTTTAATTCGTCTATAGAGTGTGTCGGAGTAAAACTCACCCTGTTTCTACCTCCTTATCTCCAGGATTTTAAGTTCGACTTCTCCCTTAGGGACTTTGACTCTTATCACATCTCCTATCCCTGCGCCTATTAATGCCCTACCTACAGGAGACTCATCAGAGATTTTATTCTCCCTAACATTAACTTCAGGAGAACTCACTATATGATACTCTACTACAGAGTTATCTGTCAGGTTTAAAACCTTTACTTTAGAGCCTAAGGAAACCTTATCAGGGTATCCATCTTCCTCTATTATCCTAGCCTTACTAAGTATCTTTTCTATGGTAAGGATTCTTCCTTCTACAAAAGCCTGTTGATTCTTCGCCTCTGTGTATTCTGCATTTTCCGAGAGGTCACCAAATTCTTTGGCTTCTTTAATCTTCTCGGTCACCTCTTTACGCTTATTCTTTTTGAGGTCTTCTAGTTCTCTTAAAAGGGCTTCATAACCCTCCTTAGTAAGGTAGATTTCTTTATCCTTCACATTATCACCTCTTTGAATCAATTCAACCTCTCTATTCTTGGTTTAAATCCTATTCTCTCTAAGAATTCCTCATCACTCTCCTGAGGAAGCCTCTTATCCTGCATAGCTATTAAGAATCCTTCTAAGACATTAGTTCCAAAAGATCTACCCTCCAATTCAGGGGTAGTGGTTATAAGATACTTGACCCCTCTTGCTCTTAATAGCTCTTTATCTTTTGGTGTAACTGTATTAGTAAGGATAATTTTACCGTCTAATCTTTCTGGCATGTACTTTTTTATGTAGATAAAATCTCCAGCTATTATATCAGCCCATAGGAAGAACTTAGTAAATTTAGGGGTATTCTCTTCTTGCTTTTCACCTACAGGGTATAACATATAGAAGGGTAGTTTAGTAAGTATAGGTAGCAGTATATAAGCCAAGAATTTTAATACTTTTATACTATGTATAGGTATTGGTATCCCAAGTGCAAACATAAGGTCCCCTATGACTATATTTGCCCCAAGATTGTAAAAGACTTCAGCCATACCAAATCTATCAACTGCTGAAGGCAGAAGAACATTTTTACCTTCAATCCCTCCAGGTATTAGCTCGTCCAGTTTTTTTACCGTTTGCCTCTCTAATGTATCTTTTACTGTACTTCCGTCTACTACCGGAGTCTTTTGGATTACTCTTTTTATCTTTAAGGCATCTCTTACTACGTATCTTTTATTACCAATAATAAAATAAAGGTCAATACCTCCTAATCCTATGGCAGAGACCTTACCGTCTAACTCTTTTGCCTTTTCTATAGCTTTTTGTATATCTCCGTCTGTACCTATTCTTTCTATTACTACTTCTTCCCCTAAAATAGACAAAGAGACCTTATGGTCTCTCTTACTAGAACCCAAGCTTATACTAACTATTCTTTTCATATAGAGATTTTACCAGAAATGTCTTAGCCTTACAAGATAAGGGAAGGAGAATTTTCTCCTTCCCTTATAAAGTCTACTCTTCTTCTCCTCTATGCCAATATACGTCCCATCCTAGGTAATTAGAAAATGCTTCATAGAGGACCCTAGCGGTCTTAGACCTATTCATGGCAACATGGTGTTCAAACCCTCTCTGACATATTAATTTTAGTAAAGATTGCAGATTTTCTACGTATACGACCCCATATCCTCCAAATGTATTAAGGGGGTCATCAGTAAACTCCCCTTCGCCTATGTAAGCCTGTATAATTCCTACACTATCGTTGGTGGAGACTCTTGCAAATGTCATTGGTCCACTGGGGATTCTACCTGCACAAGAGCCATAGGCATTCTCTTTACCTACTGTTCCAGATATAATATCCTGGAATGTTATCTTTGGGTCTTTTAGGAAAGACTTCGGATAATTACTGCAGTGGAATACTACCGCCTTGTTAGGGTCATTACCATAATTATTATTCCAATCAACTATAGCGCTTGGAGTTCCAGATGCAAGCTGGAGGGCATACATTGCCACTACTCCAGTAACATCCGTTTCGCAAGCACTTGGCATTAGAGATTCGCTCATCATACTCATGAGTGCACATGGAACGATACCATAGATATTCTCTATCGCACTCCAACATTGAATAGCACTTGCAATAAGTCTATTTTCTTTCATCCAATTCTCTACTACTACGCTGAATTTAGCCATCTTAATAAGTGCATTCTCAGGTACACCGGATGTATCCATATAAGTTCTAAACCTTTCTACTTTTTCTTTCACTGCACTATCAGTGTCGGAAAGTTTAGAGATTCCTGCAAAAACTTCAGAAAGATCAAGGGTCTCTACTGAGATTCCATAGTTTTCTAGTAATTTCTCACTGAATCTTACAGTATTGAATGCAGCAGGTCTGGCTCCTATAAGTCCTATCCTAGCACCCCTTAAGCCATTTACTACCTTACATACCCCTATGAACCAGTTTAGGTCTTCCTTAAAGCTTTTATCTTCAGGGGCAACGGTGTGCAGTCTTGTCAAGGAGAAAGGAATAGAATATTGTACCAAGTTATTACATACAGACAATTTACCGCAGAAGCTATCCCTCCTATGTGCTACATCCATCTTGTCTAAATCATCAGGAAAGGCATGTATTAATACAGGTACATCTAACCCTGAAAATCTTAGCGTATTAGCTATGGCCTTTTCATCCCCAAAGTTTGGAAGAGTAACTATAATTCCCTCTATCTTTTCTCTGTTTGCTTTAAAAAGCTCTGCACAAGCTATAGAGTGATCTAGAGTTTCTACTGCACCAAACTTACCCTCATTGGAATTTAGAGTAATAACATTCAACCCTTCTCCCTCTAATACCCTTAGAATTCTTTCTCTACCTTCTTTCACAAGTTCTGCAGGAAAGAATCCTCTACTTCCAACGATTAAACCTACTGTTCCTTTCATGTTAACACCTCCAATTAGATCTCTTCTAATGGTTTTACATTACCAAAACGAATCTCTGGCCCTTTTATAGGCGCAGCCCATTTGACTGCGTTATATATAACCTTCTGAACCTCTGGCTGATAGTATATTGGGAATGTCTCATGACCAGGCCTAAAGTAGAATATCTTACCCTTTCCTCTATAGAAGCAACAACCACTTCTAAATACCTCTCCACCTTTAAACCAGCTTATGAAGACTAGTTCATCTGGTTTAGGAATATCAAATCTTTCACCGTACATCTCTGTGTGGGGTATCTCGAAATATTCCCCTAGACCTTCAGCTATAGGGTGTCCAGGCTCTAAAACCCATATTCTCTCCTTTTCTCCAGCTTCTCTCCACTTTAACATACAGCTTGTTCCCATAAGTTTTCTAAAGATTTTAGATAGATGCCCAGAGTGTAAGACAATGAGCCCCATTCCATTTAATACTCTATTATATACCCTCTCTACAATCTCATCATTCACCTCATTGTGTGCCATATGACCCCACCATATAAGTACATCGGTATTATCTAAGACCTCCTGGGTTAAGCCATGCTCTGGTTCATCTAGAGTAGCGGTTTTTACCTCTATCCCTGGCTGCTTTTTCAGAAACTCTGCGATTACATTGTGTATGCCATTTGGATATACCTTTTTTACCTCCTCATGAATTTTCTCATGGCGAAATTCATTCCATACAGTTACTCTAATATTTCCCACCTTTGATCACCTTCTTTTTAGACTTTTTAACTTCTATTGAATTATACTATATTTCTTTTTAATAGAGAATAGGCGAAGGTTTTTATGATATAATTTACTAAGGGATATACTATGGTGAAAAACTTTAAATTGGTTTCTAGTTTTAAACCTACAGGAGATCAGCCCCAAGCTATAGAGAAGCTGGTAGAAGGACTTCAAAGGGGTTATAGGTTTCAGACTCTCTTAGGGGTAACGGGAAGTGGTAAGACTTTTACTATGGCAAATATTATAGAGAGAGTCCAGAGACCAACCCTTGTTATTGCTCATAATAAGACCTTAGCAGCACAGTTGTATAGTGAGTTTAAGACATTCTTTCCATATAACGCAGTAGAATATTTTATTAGCTATTACGATTACTACCAACCTGAGGCATATATACCAACTACCGATACCTATATAGAGAAGGATGCATCTATAAATGATGAGATTGATAGGATGAGACACTCGGCGACTCAGTCCCTTATGGAACGGAGAGATGTCATAATAGTAGCAAGTGTCTCCTGTATCTATGGACTGGGTTCACCTGAGGACTACCAAGAGATTACAGCACAGATAAGAGTTGGAGATACTATAGATAGAGAAGCCCTTTTGGATAAACTTGTTGACCTACAGTATGAGAGAAATGATACAGAACTTGATAGGGGTAACTTTAGAGTAAGGGGAGATATAATTGAGATATTCCCATCCTCAGAGGAGATAATCTATAGAATAGACTGTTTTGGTGATACTGTAGATAGAATCATAGAATTCGACCCTATAACAGGGGAAGTGCTAGGTACTTTAAAGTCTATAGTGATTTATCCAGCCAAACACTTTGTAACAACAAGGAGTAAGCTTCTTAGAGCGGTAGAAAGTATAAAGGCTGAGCTTGAGGAAAGGTTGAAAGAGCTCAGATCTCAAGGGAAACTGTTAGAGGCGCAGAGACTTGAATCTAGAACCTTATATGACATAGAGATGCTGCTAGAGATTGGATATTGTCCAGGTATAGAAAACTATTCAAGACACTTAAGTGGTCGTAAGCCTGGAGAGAGGCCTTATACATTAATAGATTACTTCCCAAAAGATTTTCTACTTTTTATAGATGAATCACATGTAACAATACCTCAGCTTAGAGGGATGTATGAGGGTGACAGGTCAAGGAAAGAGACACTAGTAGAGTATGGTTTTAGATTGCCATCTGCATTGGACAATAGACCCTTAAAGTTTGATGAGTTTATAGATATTGTTGGACAGACAATCTTTGTCTCTGCTACTCCGGGTCCGTATGAACTTGAGGTATCTAGTCAGGTGGTAGAACAGCTTATAAGACCAACAGGGGTCCCTGACCCTGAGATTCAGATAAGACCAACTGAAGGACAGGTTGAAGACCTTATAAAGGAGATTAGAAAGACGGTAGATGCTGGTGGCAGGGTGCTGGTTACTACACTTACAAAGAGGATGGCGGAAGATTTAAGCCAATTCCTTAAGGAATTAAATATCAAAGTTACATATATCCATTCGGAGATAGATGCTATTGAAAGGACAAAGATTATAAAGGGTCTCAGGAGCGGTAAATATGACGTTGTAGTAGGTATAAATCTTCTTAGAGAGGGACTTGACTTACCAGAGGTGAGTTTAGTAGCGATACTTGATGCCGATAAAGAAGGATTTCTTAGGTCTGAACGTTCACTCATACAGGTCATGGGAAGAGCAGCAAGGAATATAAGCGGTAGAGTTATAATGTATGCAGATTTTGTTACATCTTCTATGAGAAGGGCTATAGAAGAGACTAATAGAAGAAGGATGGCACAGCTAGAGTATAATAGGCTCCATAATATAACCCCAACCTCTATAAAGAAAGAAGTAAGAGATATGTTAGAGGTAGCGGAAGATGAGGAGATATACGATGTAGAAGAGCTATCTAAGAAGGAGATAGTCAAAAGACTGAAATTCCTAGAAAAAGAGATGCGAAGAGCTGCAGAGAATCTAGAGTTTGAAAAGGCGGCAAGGATAAGGGACGAGATTATTAAACTACGAGAAATCTTAGGACAGCCGGTAAAGAAATAATGCCACTAGATAAGATTATTATAAGAGGGGCTAGACAGCATAATCTGAAAAATATAGACTTAGAGATCCCTAGAGATAAACTTGTAGTCCTTACTGGAGTAAGTGGGTCAGGTAAGTCATCTCTTGCATTTGATACTATTTATGCCGAGGGACAAAGACGCTATGTAGAATCCCTTTCTGCCTATGCTAGACAATTCCTAGGGCTTATGGATAAACCCGATGTAGACTTTATAGATGGACTTTCGCCAGCTATCTCTATAGACCAGAAGAGTGTATCTCACAATCCAAGGTCTATAGTAGGAACAGTAACCGAGATATACGATTACTTAAGAGTTCTTTTTGCAAGGATAGGGCATCCTCACTGTTGGAAATGTGGTAGGCCTATAGCTCAGCAGACGGTTGATCAGATGGTTGATCAGATAATGTCTTTCGAGCCTGGGACAAAGTTACAGATACTAGCCCCAGTAGTTAGAGGGAGAAAGGGAGAATATAAGGGTGTATTGGACGAGATAAGAAGGGCTGGATTTTTAAGGGCTAGGATAGATGGAAAATTAGTAGAACTTGATTCGGAGATAACACTCGATAAGAATAAGAAGCATAACATAGAGGTTGTTGTAGATAGGCTTATAATAAAGCCAGAGGTGAGAACCCGTCTTACAGAATCATTAGAAACTACCCTAAAGATGGGAGAAGGTATAGCTATTATAAGTATTGAGGATGGAGAAGAACTATTATTGAGTGAGAAATTTGCCTGTCCATACTGTGGTGTAAGTATGGAAGAGCTTAGTCCTCGTATATTCTCTTTTAACAGTCCCTATGGAGCATGTCCTGAGTGTTCTGGATTAGGATTTAAGATGGAGGTAGACCCGGACCTTGTGATTCCAGACAAGAACCTCCCTATAATGGAGGCAATAGCCCCATGGGTTCCGCTTGGAAGTTATCATGCCAGTTTACTCTCAGCACTTGGGGAAGAACTTGGTTTTTATCTTACTACACCTGTTAGAGAGCTTACTGAAGAGCAACTTAGAATCCTTTTATATGGAGACCCTAATATATTTTTGAGGTTTAGCTTTTGGGGTTTTGCCGGTCAGAAAAGATATGTAAATATGTACTACAAGGGTATCATACCTATGTTAGAAGAAAAGTACATAGAATCTGAGTCCGATTATTCTAGAGAAGAGATAGAGCAGTACATGCGACCCTATCCTTGTCCTGCCTGTGGTGGGAAGAGGTTAAAGCCAGAGAGTTTGGCAGTTACGGTTGGAGAAAAGTCTATTGCAGATGTCATTGCAATGGTCCCAAGAGAATTGATAGAGTTCATAGATAACCTTAAGCTTACAGAGAGAGAAACCTATATAGCTCACCAGCTACTTAAAGAGATAAAAGCAAGACTCCAATTTCTTATAGATGTTGGATTAGATTACATCTCTTTGGATAGACCTACTGCAACCCTCTCTGGTGGAGAGGCTCAGAGGATAAGGCTTGCAACTCAGATAGGCTCAGGCCTTATGGGTGTTTTATACGTCTTAGATGAGCCAAGTATAGGATTACATGCTAGAGATGAGGCAAAACTTATAGATACTCTAAAGAGACTAAGAGATCTAGGAAACACCGTAATAGTTGTAGAACATGATGAATCTATGATGAGATCAGCTGACTATATAGTAGATATAGGTCCTGGGGCGGGAGAACATGGTGGTTATTTGGTAGCCGTTGGATCCCCTGATGAGATAATGAGGTGTAGGGATTCTATAACAGGGCAATACCTTTCAGGAGAGAAGAGTATACCTATTCCACCTATAAGACGCTCTCCTAACGGGAAATATCTTACAATAGTAGGGGCTAAGGAGCACAATCTGAAGGATATAACAGTGAACATCCCTTTAGGACTCCTTGTACTTATAACAGGAGTTTCAGGTTCAGGTAAGAGCACATTGGTAAATGATATCCTTTATAAGGCTTTAATGAAAGAGATCTATAAATCCAGGGTAATACCTGGGAAGTATGATAGGATAGAAGGTTTAGAGTACATAGACAAGGTTATAAATATAGACCAATCTCCTATAGGTAGAACTCCTAGGTCTAATCCTGCTACTTATACAGGGGTATTTGATGATATAAGAAAGGTTTTTGCAGAGACCCATGATGCAAAAATAAGAGGTTATAAACCTGGTAGGTTTAGCTTCAATGTGAGGGGTGGAAGGTGTGAAGCCTGTCATGGGGATGGGATGATTAAGATTGAGATGCACTTCCTCCCTGATGTATATGTTCCTTGCGAGGTCTGTAATGGTAAGAGGTATAATAGAGAGACATTAGAGGTAAGGTATAGAGGGGCTAATATTGCTGATGTTTTAGATATGACGGTAGATCAGGCATTAGTCCACTTTGAAAATATACCAACAGTAAGACAGAAGTTACAGACACTTCAAGATGTTGGTCTTGGGTATATAAAACTTGGTCAGCCTGCTCCAACCCTATCAGGTGGAGAGGCCCAAAGGGTAAAGCTTGCCTCAGAACTATGTAAAAAGAGTACTGGAAAGACTCTATATATATTAGATGAACCTACAACAGGATTACACTTTGCAGATATAGAAAAACTTATAAATGTTCTACAGCGATTGGTAGATATGGGTAATACAGTTATAGTGATAGAACATAATCTAGATGTAATAAAAGTAGCAGATTACATAATAGACCTAGGTCCTGAGGGGGGAGACAAGGGTGGTTATATAGTCGCAGAGGGAACACCGGAGGAGGTAGCCCAAAACCCAAATTCTTATACTGGAATGTATCTAAGGAAGGTCTTAAAGGTAGAGGAGAAGGTATATGCCTAAGTTAACAGATATATTCCCAGAATCTCCAGGTGTTTATATAATGAAGGACAAAGATAATAATGTCCTCTATGTTGGAAAAGCTAAGGTCTTACAGAATAGAATAAGGTCATATCTAAACCCTGACAATCCAAGGATAAGGGATATGGTGTCTTATGTGGAAGATGTGGACTACATTGTTACCTCCTCGGAGATGGAAGCCCTTGTCTTAGAGAATAATCTTATAAAACAGTATAAGCCTCCTTATAATGTAAGGCTTAGAGATGATAAAACTTATCCATATATACTCATTACTAAAGAAAAGTACCCTGTTCTTACCGTAACACGTAGGATGGAGGGAAAAGGAGAATACTTTGGACCCTATACAAGTACGCAGGCTCTAAGAGCGGTTATTCATGTAATACGTAAGAGATTTAAGATAAGAAGCTGTAATGGTGATCCCTCTAGATTTAAGAATGCCTGTCTAAATTATCATATTGGTCTGTGTTCTGCACCCTGCATAAATGACAGTGAGTCATTCCGTAAACAGTATCTAGAGAGCGTAAAAGAGGCGATAAAGGTATTAAATGGGAATAGTAAAGAGATTATAGATTCTCTTAAAGAAGAGATGTTTCAGATGGCAGCAGAACTAAATTTTGAGAAGGCTGCGCTCTTAAGAGACCAGATTATAGCATTAGAAAAGATTACCGAAAAGCAGTATGTAATAAGTGATAAAAGGATAGATGTAGATATCTTTGCTCTCTTTAATGTAAAGTCAAAATATAGTGTGGTTGTTCTCTTTGTAAGGAGAGGAGTCCTTATAGGATTAGAAGATTTTGATATAGAAAATCCTGGAGAGGAGGACGTATTAGGGGCATTTGTTATTGCATTTTATAGAAATGGAAATCCTGCTCCTCCTCTTATCCTTGTCAATCAGGAGATAAGGGATAGAGAATTGATAGAGGATTGGTTGACTTCTAGGTCTCAGAAGAAGGTTGAGATAAAGAACCCAAAGAGAGGGGATCTTAAAAAGCTATTGGATATAGCGGAGAAAAATGCCATAGAGAGATTCAGTCAGAAGGTAGTCAATATAGAAGACCCTCTTAAAAGCCTGCAAGAGATATTAGGACTTCCTAAGATCCCGGAAGTGATAGAGGGCTATGATATATCTAATATAAGGGGAAAGACTGCAGTTGGTTCTATGGTTGTATTTAGGAATGGCTTTCCAGATAAGAATAGTTATAGGAAGTTTAAGATAAGATCAGTTGAGGGTCCTAACGATTATGCTATGCTTCAAGAGGTGATCTGGAGAAGGTTAGATAACGAAGATTGGGGTTTGCCGGATCTTATACTTATAGATGGAGGTTTAGGGCAGGTAGGAGCGGTGAAAGAGGTTTTAGATTCAAAAGGTATAGACATACCTGTTATAGGTTTGGCAAAGAGAGAAGAGGTTATATGGTTTCCAGAGGGTCATAACTTGAGACTCTCAAGAAGATCGCAGACACTAAAGCTTCTTCAGAAGATAAGAGATGAGGCACACAGATTTGCGGTAAAGTATCATCATCAACTCAGAGAAAAAGAGTTAGAATCTAGCCTTCTTGAGATACCTGGGGTAGGAAAAGAGAGGGTGAAGAGGCTTCTGTCAAATTATCCCGATATATCTTTATTAAAGGATCTTTCTGTAGAAGAAGTAGCAAAGAGATGTAGCATACCTAAAAATGTGATTGAGAATGTGAAGAGATGGCTAGAGACCCTTTAGTATATTCTTTGACTATCCCAAGTTATGGGAGATTTGTATATAGAATAGGAGATAGAGGGCTTATCAGTCTAGATTGGCAGGACGAAGAGGGACAAAAAGAAGATTACAAAGACCCTCTAGGACTTAGTGGGATGTTTATATCTTACTTTTCTGGAGAGAGGATAGACTTTAGGGATCTTCCTGTAGATTATAATTGTATAGGTCCTATTTATAGGGAGATATTGGAATTTATAAGAACAATTCCATATGGGAGCACTCTTACCTATGGAGAGGTAGCTAAGAAACTTGGAAGGCCGAAATCTAGTAGAATTGTTGGAAGTGCTATGAGAGTTAACCCTTGCCCAATAGTACTACCATGTCATAGGGTAATAGGTAAGCATAGTCTAGGTGGTTATAGCCTAGGTATTGAGAAGAAGATTTTACTCTTAAAACTAGAAGGAGTGAATATATGTTAAAAAGATGGCTTATCCTCACGATAGCTATATGTTTGACCCCTTATGTAGTTTATGGTATATCAGTAAGGAGTTTTATTGATGCATTAATAGCTGGCCTAATCTTGGGGGTACTTAACATAGTAATAAAACCTATACTACAGATATTGACACTACCGATTAATATTCTTACCTTGGGACTCTTTACACTAGTTATAAATGCTATTCTTTTAGAAGTAGTGGCTTGGCTTATCCCTGGTTTTCAGATAGCAAGTTTCTGGTCTGCAATATTAGGCGGTCTTTTTATAAGTATAATATCTTGGGTGCTTGGTTGGATATTCTAAGAGGATAGATATGATACCGGAGATAATAGTAGCACTAGACCTAATAGACAAGGAGAAAATACTCAATCTGGTGAAGACTCTTGGGGATAGGATTTCTTACTATAAGATTGGCTATATAGCCTTCTATAGATTTGGTTGGGGCTTAGTTGATGAACTCCAAGATATGGGTAAGAAGATAATGTTAGACTTAAAGCTTGACGATATACCTAATACTATTTCTAATACTATAGATACAATCCTTGCTCACAGACCTGAGTTTGTTACTATTCATAGTAGTGTAGGGAAGGAAGCACTAATTAAGGCACAAGAAGTTAGCAAAGGAGAGATAAGATTATTAGGGATAACTCTACTTACAAGTCTAGGCCAAGACGACTTGGAAGCGCTGAGTATCTATGGAGATATAAAAGATATAGTCTTAAAGAGGGCAAGACTATGTAGAGAGTGTGGACTTTCAGGTGTTGTATCAAGTGTCAATGAGGTGGAAGTCATCAAAAAGAATCTAGGAAGGGACTTTCTTGTTGTAACCCCTGGCATAAGGATATCTCAAGATAAAGATGATCAAAAGAGGGTTGGTACATATAAAGATGCTAAAGAGAAAGGTGTAGATTTTGTAGTTATAGGTAGGCCTATATACGAGGCAAAGGACCCTATAAAAGTTTTAGCAGAGTTAGAGGAAGCATGAAAGAGGTCTCTTCAGGCTGTATTACCTATAGAAAGGATAAAAAGACGTATCTTCTTATGATCTTAGACCGCTTTGGCTATTGGACCTTCCCTAAGGGTAAAGTAGAAGAGGGTGAATCTTTAGAAGAGACCGCAGTAAGGGAGGTAAAAGAGGAAACTGGAATAGATGTAGAGATTGAAAAATATCTAGGAGAGACTCACTATAGCTATTTACACTCAGAAAAGGGTAACATTGAAAAGACAGTCCACTGGTATCTAGCTAAGGCACTTTCTTATAAAATATCCTCCGCCCCTGGAGAGATTACAAGGGCAGAGTGGATAGATCTAGATTCTGCTAAGAAACTCTGTGGATACAAATCAGATCTGGAGATATTAAATAATATTTCTCTATACCTAGTGTAGCTCTAAAATGATCTAATTATCTCTATCTATAGTGTTCCCTTAGGTCTTTATTCCACTCTTGAGATAGCAGTTCCTCCAAAAGATTCTCCGCTTGTCCAAATGACCTCGTCCTGTGATCTTCGGCAATCATAATTAATAGACTCATTTTATCCCTATCTCTGAATGCCTGAAGTATATTTTCCATCCTCCACCATCTTGGAGCTATGATGTGAACCATAAGTCTTCCAGGAAGTTTTCCTGTCTTTTCCCTCTCTATAGAGTCTTTGCCTACAACCACAGGGATCTCAACTACCACATCGTCTGGGATTCCCTCTATTGCTCCATTATTTGGAACATTTAAAATGAGTCTAAGTCTTTTGTCGTTTATAACAGAGTCTATAAACGGGACGATAGATTCTGAGCTTGGTAGCATTGAGAACTCTCTAGCCAAACTCATCTCTTTATTTTCATAAGCCATCATCATTGATCTGAGTCTGAGTTTTAATCCAAAAAGATACATAGTCCAGCCAATCTCTGAGTCGGGACCACCTGCAGAGAACCACTTTTTCTTGGTCTCTAAATCCGTATTAAACCACCAAGGGGACACGCTCCTTACCGTATCTCCTACAGGGAATAAACCGTAGAGTCTATACATCTCTATTACTGCTGGACAAAGTTGATACCCCCAGGGATTATTTAGATATTCTTCACTCTGGAAATATTTTGCCGATTCTTTTTCTATCCACTCGTCAAGGAGAGGATATCCATCTCTACCTTGATATAAGAACCTTGTTAGCCAGATACAATGATTGAATCCAGCGACCTGAAATTCTACATCCTCTTCTTTTAACCCCATTATCTTTGTTACAATCTTAAATTCCTCTGCACCATGGCAGAACCCTATCGCTTTTAACTTTGTTTCTCTGACAACGAGATTGGTCCCTTCAAATACAGGATTTGATACCTGTAGAAAGTATGCATTTGGATTTGCCTTCTCAACATCTTTTGCTAAATCTAGAATAAAATTTAACTGCTTAAATGCAGCAAATCCTCCATAATAATCACTCACTTTATCTCCCAGTCCTCTATAGTAACCATGTCTTTCTGCTATATCTCTTTCTGCCTCCATAAAGCCATAACCACCAACCTTTACTGTGTTTATCACAAAGTCAGCCCCGTCTATAGCCCTTTCTCTATCTGTAGTCTTTTCTAACTTTAAGTCAGCAGAGACCTCTTTCATATATCTAGATGCCAAATCATAGACCATATCTAGCCTTTTTCCATCGATATCCATAAATGTAACCGTGCTTCCATAAAGGTCCTTAGCTAATGACAAGTCTCTAATAAGACTGGTTGAGAAAGACACGCTACCAGCACCTATAATAGCTATTTTAGGCATTGAAGCACCACCTCCTGTTTGAATCTTTGCTTTAACTTTAGTATACTACTAAGTGTATTGGAATTACAAGTATAAGGAGGTGCTATTAATGGAGAGGGATATCAAAAAGATCATCTCTCAGATGACCCTTGAAGAAAAGGCAAGTCTTTGTTCTGGCTTAGATATGTGGCATACAAAACCAATAGAAAGGCTAGGTATACCATCAATTATGATGACCGATGGACCACATGGACTTAGGAAACAGGCAGGTCTAGGACCTTTTGAAAGCATCCCTGCAACATGTTTCCCTACAGCCTCTTGTCTGGCATGTTCCTGGGACAGGTCTTTGATAGAAAAAGTTGGTAGAGCTATAGGAGAAGAGTGTCAAGCAGAAGGTGTATCAATTATACTTGGACCTGCAGTTAATATAAAGCGTTCACCTCTATGTGGAAGAAACTTTGAATACTTTTCTGAAGACCCATACCTTTCTTCAGAGCTTGCCAAAAGTCATATAATAGGGGTCCAGAGTCAGGGTGTTGGGACATCAATAAAACATTTTGCTGCTAACAATCAGGAGCATAGAAGGCATTCGATAGATGAGATAATAGATGAAAGGACCCTGAGAGAGATATACTTAGCTAGTTTTGAAAATGCTGTAAGGTTTGCACAGCCATGGACAGTGATGTCTGCCTATAACAAGATTAATGGTAAATACTGTAGTGAGAATGAGTTTCTTCTTACAAAGGTCTTAAAAGAAGAGTGGGGGCATGAGGGTTTTGTTGTCTCAGATTGGGGAGCAGTTGATGATAGGGTCTCTGCACTTATGGCAGGCTTAGAGCTAGAGATGCCATCTAGCTATGGGATAAATGATAAAAAGATAGTTGAAGCGGTAAAAAGTGGTAAACTCCCTGAGGAAGTCTTGGACAGGGCAGTAGAGAGATTATTAAGGGTCATCTTTAGAGCTATAGATAATAAAAAAGAGGGAGCTACCTATGACAAACTGACTCACCATAAGTTAGCAAGAGATGTAGCAAGAGAGTGTATGGTCCTATTAAAAAATGAGGATGGCATACTTCCACTGAAGAAACAGGGGACTATTGCTATTATAGGTGCGTTTGCCAAGAACCCTAGACTTGAAGGTGGTGGGAGCTCCCATGTAAATCCTACTATGATAGACATCCCTTATGACGAGATAGAAAAGATTGTAGGGAATAGTGTTAGACTTCTCTACGCCCAAGGCTATGAGCCTACCTCCGAAGAGATAGATGAGAACCTTATAAGTGAGGCAAAGGAGATTGCCCAAAAGGCAGATGTTGCTATCATCTTTGCCGGCTTACCAGAAGACTACGAATCCGAAGGCTACGATAGGCCTCATATGCGTATGCCTGAGAGTCATAATAGACTGATCTTTGAAGTAGCTAAGGTTCAAAAAAATACAATTGTTGTCCTTTCTAACGGTTCACCTGTAGAGATGCCGTGGATAGATAAAGTAAAAGGACTATTTGAGACTTACCTAGCTGGACAGGGAGGAGGGAGTGCCATAGCTGAGCTACTCTTTGGCATTACTAATCCTTGTGGAAAATTGGCGGAGACATTTCCAAAAAGATTGAGCCATAATCCATCTTATCTAAATTTTCCTGGAGAAGATGATAGGGTCGAGTACAGAGAAGGGATCTTTGTTGGATATAGATACTATGATAAGAAAGGAATAGAGCCGTTATTCCCATTTGGTTATGGTCTGAGTTACACTAATTTTGAATATACTGAAATCTCTGTCGATAAAAGAGAAGTAAATGATGATGAGACCGTAACTGTAACAGTCAAGGTAAAGAATACCGGGAATATACCTGGAAAAGAGATTGTTCAATTATACATAAGAGATGTTGAAAGTAGTGTAATAAGACCAGAGAAAGAATTGAAGGGATTTGAGAAGATAGAGCTACAGCCAGGAGAAGAAAAAAGTATAACATTTACATTAGATAAAAGGGCATTTGCTTACTACAATGTCGATATAAAAGACTGGTACGTAGAGACAGGAGAGTTTGAGATACTAGTTGGGCGTTCTTCAAAGGATATACGCCTCAGAGAGACTATTAAGGTCAATTCTACTAAAAAGGTGAAAAAACAGTTTACTAGAAATACCCCAATAGGTGATCTTCTAGAAGACCAAATGGGCTCTATGATATTTAGCCAATTAATGGAGCAGTTGAAAGAAAGTATGCCGTTTTTTGCCACAACAGGGGAAGGTTCTCAAATGATGAGGGCTATGTTTAGATATATGCCCCTGAGGAGCTTAATTAACTTTAGTAGGGGTGCATTTACAGAAGAGATGCTGAATGACCTCTTAGCAAAACTTAAATAACTATCCTGCACCTCCACCACCTCCACCGCCACCTCCACCACCTCCGCCACCAGAGAATCCGCCACCTCCACCGGAGGAAGGAGAGTAATAGGCGGCGGAACGAACTGTGGAGGAGAAGCTATTTAGCATGCCAGCAAAAGATGTAATCCCTGCTCCTCTAACGTATGAATGTAGTATTGGAGATCTACTAATATCTTCTGAAACTTCTGGCATAAGTATCTTCATACTCTTTGCAACTTTATCTGCAACTCCTAGAGAGATCCCATATATAAGATACTTCTCCCAGAGTATTATAGACTCTGGGGGCATATTTTTTAGCTGACTAAAATCAGTCAGAAATCTCTTTAGATTGTCCCATCTTTTATAGTGTAAGGCTCCCACTTCTGTTCTCTTATTGAACCCCGGCTTAAAGACGATGGTTATAACAACGCCTAGGATTCCACTTATAATTAGCCCAATACTAGCTCCAATAAGGAGATTCCAAACTACAGAATAAGCCCTTCCAGTTTTGAAAAGAACTGTATAGAGTATTAAGAAAGATAACCCCATGACGAAAAATAAAGTAGATATCTTGTTAGCTAATCTAAAGCCTCTATTATCAAAGAATCCAAACTCTTGGACTTTACTCTTTACCGAATTTTCCCATTGTTTATATACCTTCTGGAATCTTAGTGGGTCTTGCTCTATATATCTCTTTAGGACAGAGAATAAAAAACCTTCTTCCTTCCAGGTTATTCCCTCTAGAAAATCCAGTACGTATATCTCAAAAGGTTCTAACTTACTTCTATCTTTATCTCTTCTCAATGAAAGTAGATAGTCATCTCCCACGGGGGTCATATCTATATATCCCTTATGGACAAGGTCTAGCAGAGTTGCTGTAAAATCCTTTGGATCTGGGGACATTGATCTTAAGTCCATAAGAGCTCCTACAACAGCTGGTGGATAATCATATGGAATTTCTCTCTCATAGATAGCTTGATAATTAACCCTCGGTTCTCTACCGTATATAAAGTAGAGATATACCAAAATTACAATCATCGAGAGGAAAATGCCTAAGGCACCAATAATAGCAATTGAAAGGTAGAGATTTTCTCTCTCTGTTTCCTTTGTAAAGCGTTCTTCCTCTTTAAGGATACTCTCTAGCATATTCCTATTGATCCTATTAGCCCCATCGTAAAATGATAAAATCGTTGTTGGAAAGAGAGCCCTAATTTCAACCCACTGATGAGGAGGGATATCTTCGGTCTCGAGGGAAAAGCCATTAAGTGTATCTAAGATATCTACCCTTCCTGGCAGTCTTGGATGTCCCCATACGTATAATAGGCTTTTAGATAGGGCAGGCTTGGGTAGAAAGACTTTTACTGTTAGTTTTCTTACCTTTACATCCCAACCTTCGGGCCAGACCTTCCAGTAAAGTTCTGCAATATCGTTATAGACCTTGAGAGCCTTTTTCATCTTGTATGATAACTTGAGTATCTTGTCCTCATTCTCTGCAGAGAAGTTCCACTTTACCCTAATGGCGTCATTTTTAGACTCAATAGTAAATGGTTCAGTTGCAGAGATCTCTCCTACTATTACCCCTTTAGTAGGTATGTCAATATAGGCATATGAAAATTTGCCCTTAAAAGAGAATCTGAGGGAGTAGTCCCATTTGAGACTTCCATCCTCAATAACATCTATTCTACAATCTACCTGTGGAAGCCAATAGCTCTTTGCATAAGCCGAAGATGTAACAAGGAGAAAGATTATAAGAGACACCCCTAACCAAGGTAACCTCTCTTTCATTCTTCACCTCACACCAATATGAGATTTATTCCTAACTTTCTAATCTCTTCCGCTATCTTTTCATCTAAATCCTTATCGGTAATTATTGTATTAACCCTTTCTAATGGAGCAACACTTGCATACTCTACTCTTCCAAATTTACTAGAATCAGCAACTAGTATTACTTCTCTAGCACTATTTAACATTACCTGTTTTAGATGAGCTATCTGTATGTTTATCTCGGTAAGTCCTTTTTCTACATCTACACCATGAATAGCTAGGAAGAATTTACTTGCATTTATCTTTGTAAAGAATTCTTCTGTCTGTGGTCCATAGAGAGAATATCCTATAGGGTTAAATATTCCACCCGGCATTATTACAGTTATTCCTTCCTTACCGCCCAACTCTGCAGTAACCCTTAGGGATGGAGTAATAACTGTAAGGTTTTTTATATCTCTTATATTTCTTGCTATATGTGGAGTGGTGCTTCCAGAATCGATGATTACTGTCTCTTCATCTTTTATAAGCTTTGCCGCTTCTATCCCTATCTTTCTCTTCTGAACCACATGTTCTCTAGCCCTTTTAGCAAAGTCTATATCTAATATAGACTCTCTATTTAATGTTGCTGAACCATGCTCTTTTATAATTAAGCCCTCTTCCTGAAGTTTAAAGAGGTCGTGCCTTATAGTTTCTCTACTGACATTAAAGAGTTTACAAAGGGTAGAAACTCTAACACTATTATTCTCTATAAGTAATTCTAAGATCTTTTCTCTTCTCTCCCTAGATGTAGGTCTTGCCATCCTTCATCTCCTTTCTAATTTTATCCTTTATTTTACCACAGTCTTGCAATTTTTGGTATAATATATACTAGAAAGTTGTTCTAATTTATATTTTAAATTCTAACTGCCAAGAGGAGGTGATGGATTATGGTGGCAAAAGATACCGTTAATAGCACCATTCCAGAGGCACTGCCTTTGTCCAAGATTAGAGAAAGTATACCTAAACTTTTTGGAATTCCTTCTGGTGTTCCAGGGCTAGACGATTTATTTTTCACCTTTGAATATGATGTGGATGAACCAAGGAGGATTCCTCTTGGTGGATTTCCTTCCTCTGCGGTAATACACATAACAGGTGTTCCTGATACTGGAAAATCCATTATGGGTGAACAGTTTGCATTATCTCAGGCTAGTAGAGGTTACAATGTGCTTTTTGTAAGTGTAGAAATACCTACGCCCTTCCTTGCCCAAAGCCTAAGAGAAAGGGCTAGGGCTTTGAGAATAGATTGGGATGAGATAGAAGATAGGATATTTGTCTTGGATGTGACAAAATATCCGGAGCTAAGAGACAATATAGTAAAGCTCGATAGAGTTATAAGTGAGACTATCGAGAATAATAACATAAAATCAACAATTGTTGACTCCATCACTGGTCTTTATGAAGGGAAAGAGATGCTGGCTAGGACTATTGTAAGAAAGTTATACGAGGTTATGAAAAGATACTATCAAACATCGATATTTATCTCTCAAAAGAGAAGCAGTCATGAAGAAGAATCTGCAGAGGCTGCAGGTGGATATGCTGTCCCTCATATCCTAGACTGTACGATAGTCCTATCTAAGATGGTCCTTTCAAGTAAAGCATTGGCAAATCTCTATAATAGGTCCTTAGGAGATACAATACATACCTTAAGAATAGATGGTTGTAGGATGTGCGGACATGATAGAAGGACACATCTGATTGAGATAGATGAGCGAGGCGTAATAAGAGTAATAGGTCCTATCGAAACTCTTGTAAGGAGGTGATGTTATGAAGGAGGTAACACCAACTAGTGTAAACGTTCCATCTGTAGATGAGTTATCTATGAAGGTGTTTAACAAGGCGGTAGAGATACTTGGGGGACCTAAGAAGATAATTACATATAAGAAGCTTACCTGGGTGGCATCACTGTTTGAATCTGCGATGGTTATTGTTTTAAGAGAGATATTTAATAAAACTACAGAAGAGATAGCACAAGAGCTTGGGATAGCAACAACTACAGTTAGGAATATACTGAGGGCAGAGCCTGATAAAGCTCTAGAGTATCTTGAGAAGGGGATACATGAAGAGGCAAAAGAGGAAGAGAGTGTACATATAGCAGGGGGATTAGCCAAGAAGGCTTTTGAAGAAATAAAGGGAGAACTAAAGGTATGACCTCTAGTCATTGCTTTATTATTAGATTTGTTTTAACAATTAGTTGACAAGGTAATTAATAAGTTGTAAACTTTTAAAAACTGAAATTAGAAAGGAGGAATTTTATGGGGAAAGTTTTGAAAGGTAGGGAAGGTTTTACACTGATTGAGCTTATGATTGTTATAGCGGTTATAGGTATTTTGGCTGCTGTTTTAATACCCTATACATTTAGGGCTCAGGATAGGGCGAGGGAGACTGGTGTTATGAACGCCGCCCGTGCAATACAGACTGGGTTAGAGATGTATGCTTCAAACCGGGTTACAGCCCCTTGGTATCCAGATACTAAGGACGATATAACAAATACATCTACTGGGCTTGCAGGTTTGGTCTCACCAGCGCCTAAAAATCCATTTAATGGGGAAGAATATTTGAGTAAGGTGGAAGGAAGTTCTCCTACTTTTTATCTAGGAACAACTGCAACAGTTGCACCTGGTGTAATCAAATATGAAACCAATGGTAATTCTTATACTTTAACCCTTTATGGTGCTAGAGGAGCGACTCTTCCCCTACAGCTTACTGGTGGACGTTAATCTCCTTTTTTCTTAGGGGCTCACAATAAGAGCCCCTTTTATTTTTTATACCAAAATCTAGTCACTAATCCATAAGACTTAGGTCCTTCATATCTTAAAATTTTATACAAACTCAAACGAAAGAGGCTTCCAGTTGAATATTTATGTGATTGCTACTAGAGATAGTTGATAAGATTCCAATTTTATTGTCTAATGCCTGTTTCTATGTTCCTCTTGGTTATAGACTATTCTAAACAAGTAATTATCAATATTTATGCCACTTTATCAACTAAATTTAGAGTAATTACGAATATCAATTATCAAGAGATTTCTATCTCCTATCCACGTAGAATCATAATAGAACAAGTGCCAGCTGGTTAGTCTATAAAAGGCTAGGGGAATGTTTCCCCTAGCCAAATTTAAAGATTTCTCCATAAGAGAAGTCTAAGGTATATTCAAATGGGGAACGAAATGTTATAAATACATAAATTTTATCCTTACGCTTTAAATATTTATCTCCCCTATAATCTACCAATTTATGAGCCTTAGACCCTGGTGATATCTCGAAGAACGAATTTTCTTTTTGATATCTAAGTTTCCCTTCTTCCAATAGGAATATATCTTCTTTTAATCTTGTCGCCTTTCCTTCAAAACTTACCTCCCCATCCTTTGGTAATGCCACCTCTAATGCTGAAAGGACATTCTCACATCCTTCTGTCTTTATAGAAAGCTTAACTCTTCCTAAATCTTCTGGACTTAATGTTATTTCTGTAGAGATCTCCTGCATCTTTATCCATCTTCTCAAAGAGTGATTCATCTTATTCCATTGGGTTTCTTTTCCCCTTTCTTCTTTTGGAAGAAGGTCTGTATAACCCCAAGTGATCTTCTGCTTTAAGCTGTAGCTATTGGCATCTTTCTCTAAGGATGAACCAACAAATGGTCCCTTCCCAAAGAATGATGTAAGATAACGAAATCTTATATCCACATCACCAAAAACTATTGTTAAGAATTCATCGCTATCTTTTGTAAACGTAAGGCTATTTTTATTTGAATTTATCCTGACTACTCCACTGTTTTCAAAATAGAATATACCAGACCTTGGAAGAGGTTTTCTCTCTATAGATTCATCTTTGAATTCAGGGTAGAATAAGAAAAGATGTAGGGGATTAAATCCTTCTCCTAATCTATTTAGGTTACCATCAAAAATCACATCACTTGCATATAAGTATGTGCCATTTCCCTTTAAAATGCCCATCTTCTTGAACAGATAATAGTAACGAACATCAGCAGGCATCCTAATGCCCCTATCCTGCCTAAGAGAAAACGTATTTAGGAGTGTCCCATCTGGTTCTAGAAAGTAAGTGGCAAAGTCTAAGACCTTTTCAGTATAGTTTGCAAGTTCTGGCATTTTTAAATCCTCAGCTAACCATAGCATAGCTATACCACATATAGGGTTATAAACACCTAGACTTCTTTCATAGAAAAGTCCATCTCTATTACAGTCTATCCCTTCCTCTAAATATTCTTTAGCGATAAGCTTACACTCATCATCTCCAAATAGAGTTCCCAATCTTGCTAATGCGGATGCCTGAACCCATCTATGGTTTGGAGTATGAAAGCCTCCACTCTTTAGTGCTGGAATAGCCTTTTTTAGAAAGTGTTCTAGAAGAAAGAGTATGTCCTTTTCTATTCCTATTTTTCTTAGATATTCGACCCAAGGGGCATAGACCCATACTCTAAAAGAGGTATCTGGTGGAGAATGAAAGTTTGTTTCGTAGAGGTCTATTGTTCCATCTTCATGCTGATTTCTTATCAAGAATTCGAGAGCCCTGATCAATCTTTTCCTTAATTCTTCGGAGAGATAGAATTTGGAATCTGGACAGAAATATACACTTAATAAGTCATTTATCCCGTACTCTGAGTCTGCTAAACCTAAATTTGGTTTTTCTATCCCCCCATAGTCAAAACGATTAGGGTCCTCGACCTGTCTTGCGAGGGCCTTAAAGATAGATTCATCCATTGCCTTTACAGTCTTAGTATAATGCTCTAAAGACATATTTTATACCTCTAACAATTTTTCTGCTATCCTTTTGCCCATTTCTATGGTGGAGGCATCTCCTCCCAGGTCATATGTGACATACTTACCTTCTTTTATAGTCTCCGCTACCGCCTTTACTATTCTTCTCTCCCACTCTTTTTCTCCAAGGTATCCTAACATCATAGCGGAAGCTAATAGAACTGCTGTAGGATTCACTTTATACTGTCCTTTATACTTGGGAGCAGAACCATGAACAGCCTCAAAGACCGCATATTCCTCTCCTATATTTGCTCCTGGTGCTAGTCCTAATCCACCAACAAGACCAGCGCAGAGATCTGATAGTATATCGCCGAAGAGATTAGTAGTAACTATTACATCAAAATTCTCTGGATTTTTTACCAACTGCATAGCCATATTGTCAACTATCCTATCTTCAAATTCTATATCTGGAAAATCTTTAGCTACTTCCCTAGCAATATCTAAGAAGAGTCCATCAGTAAACTTCATTATATTTGCCTTGTGTACAGCCGTTACCTTTTTCCTATTATTCTCTTTTGCGTAATTAAATGCAAATCTGACAATCCTTTCACTTGCCTTTTTTGTAATGATTCTAATACTTTCTGCACAAGTCTTGTCTTCGTCTACATAGTGTTCTACACCCGCGTAGAGGTCCTCTGTATTCTCTCTTACTACAACAAGGTCTATATTGTCGTATCTGCTAGGAACACCCTCAAAAGACTTAACAGGTCTTACATTGGCAAATAGCTTGAGTTCTTGCCTTAGGGCAACATTTACACTCCTGAAACCTGTCCCAACAGGAGTGGTTATTGGACCCTTTAGAGCAACCTTATTTCTCTTTATACTTTCTATAGTCTCTTCGGGTATTGGTGTCCCGTATTTTTCTAAAGCCTCCTCACCTGCAATACACTCCTCCCATTCTATGTCTAGTCCTGTATTATTCAGGACTATCATAACTGCTTCCATAATCTCAGGTCCTGTTCCATCTCCTCTTATGAGTGAAATCCTATACTTACTCAATTGAGAAACCTCCGTATTTTTTAAAGTGTTCTACTAGTCCACCATCCTGTAATAGCTTCATCATAAATGGAGGAAGAGGATTTATCTTAATCTGAAAACCCTTGGTTATGTCCTTAACAACTCCTTCCTCTAAATTTATCTCTAGCTCATCTCCATCCTCTATGTTTGATGTATCGCATTCTACTAGAGGTAATCCGTTATTTATAGCATTTCTATAGAATATCCTTGCAAATGAGATTGCCACTACAGCACTTAATCCAGCGTTTTTAATTACTAAAGGTGCCTGTTCTCTACTAGAGCCACAGCCAAAATTCTTTCCTGCAACTATAATATCTCCTGGTTTTATCTTCTTGATAAAATCAGGTTCTATATCTTCAAATATATGTTGAGCCAATTCTTTCATATCTAGTGTCTTAAATTTATACTTTCCAGAGATTATATAGTCAGTATTTATATCATCTCCTAACTTATGGGCAAAACCTCGAATAATCATAGATACCTCCTTGGATCAGTTATCTTTCCTGTGAGACAAGAAGCAGCAACAGTCGCTGGAGATGCTAGATATATAAACGCTTTGTTATTTCCCATTCTCCCCTTAAAATTCCTATTGGCAGTAGAGATTACGTTTTCCCCCTCGGAAGGGACACCAGCATGGGTTCCAACACACGGACCACATCCAGGGGGAATTATTGTTGCTCCTGCATTAATTAAGGTCTCTATAATACCTCGTCTTATTGCCTCTAGATATATACTCTTTGATGCACAACCTACTATAAGCCTAACCTTTGGATGTATCTGTTTCCCTTCAAGGATCTTGGCGGCTATCTCTAGATCTTCTAACCTTCCGTTAGTACAGGTTCCAATGAATCCCTGATGAATAGGAATATCTCCAAGTTCACTGATATTTACTACAGTATCAACCCTATGGGGCAAGGCAATCTGAGGCTCTAGCTTACTTACATCTATCTCTATAGTTGACTCATAGTCTGCCTGTGGGTCTATTGACAGATCTCTTACATCTTCTCTACCATGCTCTTTTAGCCATACCTTTGTCTTTTCGTCTACTGGGAATATACCAGCTTTTGCCCCTACCTCTACTGCCATATTAGATATAGTAAATCTAGCATCAACACTCAGTTGATCTACCACTTCTCCATCAAACTCTAATGCTTTATAAGTAGCACCGTCTGCACCTATAAGTTTTGCTAAATAAAGGACTATATCTTTAGAATAGACACCATTTGGAATCTTTCCAGACAGTATTATCCTTATAGATGCAGGTATCTTAAACCATAACTTACCTGAGAGCATGACCGCAGCAAGTTCGCTAGAACCTATTCCTGTAGAGAATGCCCCCACTGCACCATAAGTACAGGTATGTGAATCTGCCCCCACTATAATGTCATACGGACCTGCTAATCCATATTCAGGGACAAGCTGATGACATATACCACTTCCAATATCAAAAAGTCTTACTCCTTGCTCATAAGCAAAGTCTCTCATTAGTTTGTGTAAATTAGAGAAGCCTTCATTTGGGCTTGGAGCTCCATGGTCAATTATTAATGCAATCTTATCTGGCTTTAATACCCTTTTACCTCCCATTTCATAAAACTTCTGTATTGCAAGCGGAGATGTTCCATCCTGCCCCATAGCAAAATCTATATCTACTATAACTACCTCTCCTACTTTTGGTTCTCTTCCAAGGTGTGATTCAAATATCTTCTCTGTAAGTGTCTTATGAGACATTTTCCTTTTCCCTTAGATAGTCTTGGTATAGCATCATAAGTTCTTTATCAAATAACGGCCTTTTGAGCTCTACTGCAAGGGCTCTCACTCTAGGCAGAAGTTCATTAGCAACTTCAGATGAGATCTCTATCCCATACTCCTGGAACTTCTTGATGATTGCGTGACTTCCAGAGTGTTTACCTATTACTATCTGTCTCTCTAGTCCAACATCTTCTGGATTAAATACCTCATAGGTTCTAGTGTACTTTAAGACACCATCTGCATGAATTCCAGATTCATGTGCAAATACGTTAGTTCCAACTATCGCCTTACTAGGTGGTAGAGGCCTGGCAGATGCCCTAGCAACATATTCGCAGATCTCTCTAAATTTTTCAGTCTTTATTCCCAAATCTATACCCCATAGATATTTTAGAGCCATAACTACTTCTTCTAAAGCGGCGTTTCCTGCCCTTTCCCCTAAACCGTTTACTGTGACTCCAGCAAATTCTGCCCCTGCCTTTATACCCGCTAGAGTATTTGCTGTTGCCATACCAAAGTCATTATGGGTATGCATCTCTATAGGTATATCAACCTTTTCTTTTAGAACCTTTATTGTTTCGTACATCTTGAATGGATCCATAATACCTACTGTATCACAATAACGTAGTCTATCAGCTCCAGCCTGCTTTGCTACCGTAGCAAATTGGACTAGAAAGTCCATATCTGTCCTAGATGCATCCTCTGCATTTACAGAGATATAAACCCCCTCCTTCTTTGCAAATTCTGTAGCCTTAGCCATATTTTCTAATACCCATTCTCTTGTCTTCTGCAGTTTATGTTGAATGTGTATGTCCGAAGTAGATATAGAGATAGCTACTGCGTCTACTCCGCATCTAAGAGAAGCTTCTATATCGCTAATTACCGCTCTGTTCCAGCCCATAATACTAGCCTTTAATCCTAACTTAGTTATAGCCTTTATAGCTTCTGCTTCGTCTCCTCCCATAACTGGAATTCCTGCCTCAATTTGGTGTACACCAATTTCATCTAGCATTCTTGCTATCTGAATTTTCTCTGCCTTAGAGAATACCACCCCTGCTGTCTGTTCCCCATCCCTTAGGGTTGTATCCACTATTTTAATCTGGCTCATCTTATAACACCTCCAAATTAGAGTATAATATACCTAGACTTGATCTAAGCCTAGGATTTTCCGAGTCTAATGTCTAAAGACTCTAAATAAATATTAATTAGCTTAAAATGATAAGGGATAAAAGAGGTATCTGTCAATAGATTTGTGAATAAAAAAATATGGTGGAGCTGACGGGACTTGAACCCGTGACCTCTTCCATGCCAAGGAAGCGCGCTCCCTCTGCGCCACAGCCCCACACTTCGACAGTAAAAATTATACCTTATACTCAAAAGATATGCAAGAGGTCGACATTCTGTAACTGTTACTTATTTTTCTCTATTTTCTAAATAGTGAATAAGTTCTAAAAGAAGTTCTATATTATCCTTCTCTAAAGGAAGATTCCCTATAGTCTCTCTTGCTTTTGACAAATAGTAAACTGCTCTATCTTTGCAGGAGTCTTTTATGCCAGAGCTTTCAAATAGCTGTATAAGGTATTCTATATCTCTATCTGTCTTATTTTTATTTAATATGACCCCTCTAACCTCTGGTTTTTCTTTAAGTCCTAATAGAATTGGATATGTCTTTTTATTCTGCCTCAGGTCACTTCCGACAGGTTTTCCTGTAACTTTAGGATCACCCCATAAACCAAGTACATCATCTAATATCTGAAATCCTAGTCCAAGATTTCTAGCAATAAAGATAAATTGATCTATAAGCTCCTCTCTTTCTGCCAAGACTATCCCCATCTCTACACTTGCTTCAAACATACTACATGTCTTTCCTTGAACCATTAGAAGATATTCTTCTATTTCTACATCTTCGCTTTCTTCAAAACTTACATCCATAAATTGTCCTTGGCAAAGTTTAAATATGGCAGTATCTAGTATGTCTATAAGTCTATACTTCTTATAGTAATCTAGATCTGAATCCAGTATGGCTTTATGTGCAAGAGATATCATCGCATCACCTACATTTATCCCTTGTGCAACTCCCCATATACTCCAGACGGTCTCTCTCCCCCTTCTAAATAGGTCCTTGTCTTGGATATCATCGTGGACTAGAGAAAAATTGTGTGTCAACTCTAATGCCATTCCGGCAGAATAAGACTTTTCTACATCCCCCCCAGCTATCTTGCATATAAGACTACAGAGGATAGATCTTAACCTCTTTCCTTTATAGGAATTTTCTGCTTTGAAATCCTTATTAAGCCATCCCATATGATAGCGGATAATATTTGTTAGTCCATCTTTTGGTAGCTTATCGAAGAAAGATAGTAAATTTTCCTCTATCTTTTGAGATATGGAATCTATCTCTTTTTGAAGTCTTGTAGAGACTCCTTCCATCATTTTTACTTCCTTCTTCTCTTATTTATCTCAGCCTTAGCGAACTTAATAAGATGTACTAGAGGTCTCCTAGATGGGCATATATATGCACAACTACCGCACTCTATGCAGTCAAGTACATATAGCCTATAGGCATCATCAAAACGTTTCTGCTCGGCAAGGTTTCCCAATTCCAAGGGAAGAAGTCCCATTGGACAGGCATCTACACACTTTGCACATCTTAAACAAGGATAAGTCTCTTCCTCTATATTAGTTAACGCTATAATGCCAGATGTCCCCTTTATAACTGGTACCTCTAAAGACCACTGCGCGACACCTGTCATTGGACCGCCAGAAATAACCTTTTTGGCATCCTGTCTTAACCCAGTATATTCTAGTATATCTTTAAATTGGGTTCCAATCCTTACTCTAAAATTACCAGGTTTTTCTACCCCATCTCCACTTACAGTTATAACTCTAGATATAAGGGGTAATCCTTCACATACTGCCTTTTTTATACTATATGCGGTCTGCACATTATTTACTACTACTCCAACATTGATTGGAAGTTTACCTAAAGGAACCTCCCTGTTCAGTAGGGCTTTTATAAGGTGTTTCTCAGACCCTTGAGGATATCTTGTTGGAAGCGAAACTACATTTATACTTTCATATCCTTTTGTTTTACTCTTTAATAATTCTATTGCATCCTTCTTATTATCTTCTATGCCAATAATCCCCTGTTTTGCCCCTACGACCTTCATGATAATCTGTAAACCGGTAATTATTTCTTCAGGGGATTCTAACATAAGACGATGGTCACAAGTAAGAAATGGTTCACACTCTGCTCCATTTAGAATGACTGTATCTATTGTTATCCCTTCTGGTGGTGTTAACTTTACTGAGGTTGGGAATGCTGCTCCGCCTAATCCCACTATACCCGCCTCTCTAACTATACTTACAATCTCCTCTTTATTTAACCCTTGCCACTCTCTCTTTTCTACTACTAATTCATCTATTGGCTCATCTTCAGTGGCCTCAATTATAATAGAAGGGACTATCTCTCCGGTAGGTATGGGGTGTGGTTCTATAGAAATAACCTTACCTGAGATAGTTGAATGCACCGGGCTTGAGACAAGAGCCTTTGAATCTCCAATCTTATCTCCTGCCCTTACCATATCTCCCTTCTTTACTAAAGGTTCTAAGACCGCCCCAGTATGCTGTTTTAGCGGAATTACTACTCTTTTCGGCAAAGGAAAATCGACTATAGGTTTGGATTCAGTTAATTCCTTATATTCTTCTATCTTCAATCCTCCATGAAATTTGAATACCATATTATTATCCTCCTACAGCAAATCCTTTAAGATTATATATTTTTTTCTAATATAGTCAAGTAATCGACGTTCCGGTTTTATAAGTGGTTAGATGCAGAGGTCTAGATGATGAGTTTTTTGGTAGTCCTCAGAGTTAAGATACGATACTTTGATCAACTCTACCACTATTGCATTTCAGGAAGATTTAGTTTTAAGGAAAGACGACAATATGTTATAATCATCTAAAGTAGCATTGATCTTGAAGGAGGAGTTCTATTATGGATGAAATATTGGACTTACTTTATAGAAGAGGAGCAATAATGAAGGGGCATTTTTTGCTCTCTTCTGGACTTCACAGTGATACCTATATACAATGTGCTAAAGTCTTACAGTATCCAGAGGATACTTCTTTTCTTGCCCAAAGGATTGCCGAACTTTTTAAAGATAAAGAGATAAATCTTGTAGTTGGTCCTGCTATAGGGGGTATTACTGTAGCCTATGAGACCGCTAGGGTTTTAGGGGTTAGAAGTATATTTGCTGAGAGAGAATCAGGTATTTTGACCTTTAGGAGAGGTTTTTCCATAGATAAAGATGAAAGGGTTCTTATAGTAGAAGACGTTATTACCACTGCAGGGACAGTAAAGGAATTGAAGGATTTGGTTTTGGCTAGTGGTGGTGACGTTATTGGTATCTCTAGCATAGTAAATAGAGGAAATGTTAGTGAGGTGGAGGGGATACCTGTTAGGTCATTAGTCTATATATCACTATCGACTTATCCGCCTGAGGAATGTCCTCTTTGTAAAGATAACATACCTATAGTAAAACCGGGAAGTAGGAGATAATATGTATAGAGTTCCTCTAGATATTCAAAATAAGGAGTTTTCTAAAAGGCTCCGTGGATATGACATAGACGAAGTCAAGGAGTATCTATCTCAACTTGCCGATGAATGGGCTACTCTTATAGAAGAGAATAAGACCCTAGAAACCAGGTTGAAAGATCTAGAAGGACAACTAGAATACTATAAGAATATAGAATCTCTCTTAAAAGAGACTCTACTATCTACTCAGCAAGCTATGAATGAATTGAGAAAGACCGCTGAAGAAGAGAGGAGGATTATAATAAGTTCTGCACAAAATTCGGCTAGGGAGATTATAAGGAATGCAGAGGAAGAGAAGGCAAAGATAGAGATAGAAATAGAGAGGCTGAAGAGTCTCTACAGTGAGTTTAGAGCAAAGTTTATAAGTATACTTGAGGCCTATAGGAGGCTTCTTGAGGAGTGAGGGCTTTAGCTTTATATTCTGGCGGACTTGATAGTACCTTGGCTATAAAGATAATGATGTCTCATAACATTGAGGTGATCCCTATAGGATTTGTTACTCCCTTTTTTTTCTCCCGATGTAGAGTATGGAGTTAAGGTCTTTGGGGTACCTGTAGAGATTGTCGATATAACTGAAGATTTTATTGACCTATTAATATCACCCCCACATGGGTATGGTAAAAATATGAATCCATGTATAGATTGTCATGCCTTTATGATTAGAAAGGCTAAAGAATTATTAAAAGAATATGATGCTAATTTTATAATAACAGGAGAAGTTTTAGGCGAAAGACCTATGTCTCAGACTAAATGGGCATTAAAGGAGGTTGAAAAGTCTGCAGGTGCTGAAGGACTAGTGGTTAGACCCCTCTCAGGAGCCTTGCTTCCACCTACTATACCTGAACAACAGGGCTGGATAAAGAGAGAATGGCTTTATGATATATCAGGAAGAAAAAGGAATAGGCAGATAGAACTTGCCAAGAAATTTGGTATAGATAATTATAAAACACCAGCTGGGGGTTGTCTCCTTACAGATATACAATTCTCTAAGAGATTAAGATTTCTTATCGGTATAAAGGGAAGGCCAACAAGGGAATATTTTGAGCTTTTAAGAGTTGGAAGACACTTCTATGTATATGGTTGTTGGTTTATAATAGGTCGTAATGAGAGAGAAAATAAGGTCTTAAGAGATTCTAGGATATGGAAGTACATGTTCTTTACTATTGATTATCCTGGTCCTACTGGTATAATAGTAGAAGGCGATTCTTTAGATATCGCAGTTAGGGTTTTAGTTAGATATAGTGATGCTCCAAAGGATAGGAGTGTTAAAGTGAAAGTTCTAGAAAATTCTGGTAAGAGTTATATGCTAGAGTCAATAGCTTTAAATGAAGAGGAGATCGAAAAGCTTAGGGTATGAGGTGACTTAGATGAGTTACGAATATCTCTTTTCTCCTATTTTTGTTAAGGGCTTAAGATTTAAAAATAGAATAGTAATGCCTCCTATGGCTACCAATTTTGGGATAGTTACAGATCAGTCTATAGCTTACTATTCAAAGAGGGCATTAGGAGGAGTTGGAAGTATAATAATAGAAGGGGTTCCAACTCATCTATTCCATGATAAGTGCTTCCAAGTCAGATTAAAGCTCCTTGCTGATAGTATCCATAGGAATGGATCAAACGTCTTTGTCCAACTAACTATAAAAAGTAATCCTCAACCACGTAGGGATGTAACAGATATACCTATAGATGAGATAAGGTCTTTTATAGATGATTTTATATACGCAGGAAAAGTCTGTTTGGATGCAGGATTCGATGGGGTAGAGCCTCATGGAGCGCACGGTTTTATAATGAATCAGTTCTTTTCTCCTATCTTTAACAGACGTAATGATGAGTATGGCGGAGATCTCTATAGAAGAATGAAATTTTCTTTAGATGTTATTAAAGGGTTAAAGTCTATAGCTAATGAAAGGTTTTTGATACTCTACCGTCATACCCCGATAGAAACAAGAGAAGGGGGTTATACCTTAGAAGACACTATTCTATTTGCTAAAGAGCTTAAGAAGGGAGGTTTGGATATCTTAGATATATCTCCTAGCACCGCCCCTGGTTCATATGACTATGGAGCCTTAGCTAAAGAGGTAAAGAGACAGGTAGATATCCCTGTAATTATGGTAGGAAAGATGCATATACCTGATTTGGCAGAAGATAGGATAAAGAATGGATATGCAGATTTTGTTGCAATAGGTAGAGCCCTTTTAGCCGATCCATTTTTGCCTAAAAAGATCCAAGATGGAAGATTTGGCCTTATAAATAGCTGTAGACAGTGTAATACAATGTGCCATGGATATTTAAGGAGAAGGATTCCTATCTCTTGTGTGGTAAATCCCTCTGTAGGTAGAGAATTTTTAGAAAGGGGAACTTGGAGTAGTGGTCTGAGATGAATATAGAACATTACGAATTCGGTAAGATTATTATAGATGGCATCTCTTATTTTTCTGATATTATTATCTTTCCGGATAGGGTAGAGAATGATTGGTGGAGAGAGGAAGGACACGAATTGCATATCTCTGACATACTAGAAGTGGTCGAGGCAAAACCTAAGGTATTCATAGTTGGAACCGGTGCTTACGGTATGTTAAGAATCCTACCTGAAGTAGAGAAGTATCTAAGAGAAAACAGTATACAGCTTATAGCAGAGTTGACTGGTAGGGCGGTAGAGATATATAATCAAACTAAGGATAAAAGTAAAGTAGTATGCGCATTACATCTTACCTGTTAATGGAGGGGTGGCAGAGTGGTTTATTGCGGCGGTCTTGAAAATCGCTGGCCGATGAGGCCCGGGGGTTCGAATCCCTCCCCCTCCGCCAAGAAAGAGAGTTAAGAATTGAAGGATAAGCTGGTATATTTCTTTGTCTCCACTTTTCTATTTTGGTTTTCTCTGTATGTCTATACTCCTATTCTATCTCCTTATGCGGAGAGCTTAGGGAGTTCTCTAAGGATTATAGGACTTATTGTTGGCTCTTACGGGTTTACCCAATTTCTGTTAAGAATTCCGTTAGGGGTATGGTCCGATAAGATTCAGAGAAGAAAACCCTTTATAATCTTAGGTTTTATATTTTCTATAGTGAGTGGTTTTGGTTTAGCACTAGCTAAATCTCCGCTAGGTCTTTTAGTTTTTAGAGGATTAAGTGGTGTATCAGCTACTACATGGGTAGCATTTACAACCCTTTTTTCAAGCTATTTTGACCCTTCTAAAGTTATCTCCTCCTTGAGTCTTTTAAACTTTTTTACTCAATCAGGACAATTGGTAGCTACACTATTTGGGGGTTTTATTGCTCAAAATATAGGTTGGACTGCCCCCTTTTATCTTGCAGGAATAGTAGCATTAGTAGGTTTAGTTCCGGCCCTTTTTATAAAAGAGGAAGTCTCGAGAAATTCTAATAACCTTTCTCTAGCAGAATTGATAAAAGTTGGGAAGACGCGTCTTTTATTAGTTTCATCGGTTCTAGCTATCTTGGTCCAGTATTTTACCTTTGTTACTACATATGGTTTCTTACCCGTTTATGCTGCTAATATAGGGCTTTCTAAGAGCTCCCTTGGGATACTAACTTTCCTGTCTTCTATCCCTGCTGCAATTGCTTCACTTCTAAATAGTAGGATGCTCTTTTCTAGATTCTCAAAAAGGGTTCTTTTATTCTCAGGTTTCATCTTTGCTATGGTTTCTTCCCTTTTTGTTCCATTTACAAAGAGTTTCTTCTTACTTGGCCTCCTTCAATGTCTAGGAGGTATCTCTAGGGGTATAAACTATCCTGTGCTTATGGGCTTAAGTATACTAGAGGTCCCCCTAGAGAAGAGGGCTACAGCTATGGGATTTTTCCAAGCTATATATGGTATTGGGATGTTTGGTGGTCCATTTATAGGTGGGCTTATAGGGTCTATCTGGGGTATAAGTAGCATATTTATCTCTACCGCTATAGTAATGCTTATCTCTGCAATAATAGTGGTCTTTACAGTAAAGCTATAATAGCTTAACTCAACTTTTTCTCAGGACTTGATATATTCCACATTTAAGATATAAAGACTCAGGATAGGAAAGGAGTATAGGATGGTCCTTTGCCTGAGTTCTAAATTCAACAAGCCTAAGGATTTTATTGGCATCAATCCTTGCAGAGTCTATTATCCTTTGAAAGATTTCAGGTGTAATATGCTGTGAACAAGAACAGGTAACTAAAAACCCTCCGTCCCGTATCATCTTAATAGCCCTTAGGTTTATTTCCTTATATCCTCTGATAGCCCCTTCAATGTGCCTTTGAGTTTTTGCAAATGCCGGTGGGTCTAATATGATGACGTCAAATACCTTTCCACTCTTATAAAAGTCTCTCAAGATATCGAATACATTCCCCTCAATAAACTCTATCTTTTCTTCAAATCCGTTAAGTTCAGCATTCTTTCTGGCAAGTTCTAGAGCTGAAGCGGATGAATCTACTGCAATAACCTTTTTGGCTCCAAATTTTACAGCATGAAAAGCAAAAGAACCAGTATAACAGAAGGTATCAAGGACCTCTGCTCCATCTACAATACCCTTTAAGGCATTTCTGTTTTCTCTCTGGTCAAGGAAATATCCTGTCTTCTGTCCATTCTCTACATCTACAATTAACCTTAATCCATTTTCTTCTATCTCAACCTTTGTATCAAAGATTCCCTTTAAAAAGCCCTTCTTTTGCGGAAGCCCTTCTACCTCCCTAACAGGGACATCATTCCTCTCATATATTCCTCTAGGCTGGAATATCTCGTCTAATACTTCAACGATAACATCTTTAACCCTATCTATTCCTAATGCTAGTGTCTGTATTACAAGCACGTCCTCAAATTTATCTACAATTAAGCCGGGGAGCATATCTGCCTCTCCAAATACTACCCTGCAGGATCTTGTATCTACAAGTCTCTTCCTATACTCCCATGCTTGGAGTATCCTTTTAGAGAAAAAGTCTTTATCTATCTTTTCCTCTTTTCTCGTTAGTACCCTTACAGTAATCTTTGACTTTGGATTTATATAACCTCTTCCTAGAAAGGAATTGGTTATGTCGTATATATCAACCACATCTCCAGGGGAGAAATTCCCCTCGATCCTTGCTATCTCATTGTCGAATATCCAAGGAAAACCTCTTACTATATTTATGTGTTCTTTCTTCTTTAGTATAACTCTTGCCATGATATCTATTTTACTATATATTAGTAGTAAATTTTTTGTAATAATATGGAGCTAATCTTTATATGAGTAGTGGTATTATATTTGATATACAGAGATTTTCTCTACACGATGGACCAGGAATTAGAACTACTGTCTTCTTTAAAGGTTGCCCTTTAAGGTGTCTCTGGTGTCATAATCCTGAATCTATAAGCCCTAAGATTGAATTGGCGTTCTATAGGCACAAGTGTATAGGATGTAATTCCTGTGTCCTAGTCTGTCCTACTGGAGCTTTGCAGAATGATAATTTAAAGGGGAAGAAGTATGATGAAAAGTTCTGTCGATTTTGTTTTAAGTGTGTAGATGCCTGTCCGGCTAGAGCCATTGTATTACAGGGTAAAATTTATGATTTAGAGGAGGTCTTAGATGAAGTTATCAAAGATATCCCTTTTTACAAACAATCCGGAGGAGTTACACTTTCCGGAGGAGAACCAACTTTTCAATTCGATTTTTGTCTAGATCTACTAAAGTCTTGTAAAGAGAATGGTATCTCTACAGCGTTAGACACGTCTGGTTTTGTCTCTTGGGATAAGCTTAAAGACCTGTTACCTTTTGTTGACATCTTTTTATACGACATTAAACATATGAACTCAGAAGAACATAAAAAGCTCACAGGGGTTCCAAATGAGATAATACTAGAAAATCTTTACAGACTAGATAGAGCAGAGAAATGGATAGAGATAAGGGTCCCTATTATACCTGGATATAATGATTCTAGAGAGAATATAGTAGCAGTTGCCAATTTTATAGCCAAACTTAAATCTGTAAGAAGAGTAAAGCTCTTACCCTATCACAAATTAGGCTTAAGTAAGCCATGGTTATTCAATAATAGAAGAGGAATTTTAGAGCTAGAGCCTCCAAAAAAGGAGGATATAGAGAAGATTAAAGATTTGATGGGAAGATATATCGATAGAGAAAAAATCTATTAGGAGGAATAGATATGGCTATTTTAACTTATCAAGAGAGAATAGGTCTGCTTCGTGCTAAGAAATTGGAGCATACAAGAGAAAAGCAGGAAATTGTTGGTTTTATGGACCATGATGACTGGGGACTGATCCTCCCTCCTCAGGAAGAAAGAGAAATAGTAAAAACGATTAGTTCTTCTGGAATGCCCATAACAGATGTTCTATTAAAAAGCTTTAAATTTATTCCCAATCATCCGAGTGGAGGATTCTTTGGGCCTAAATCTTGTGGTGAAAACTTTAGGAGACTTTTAGAGGTGCACCCTGTATATATAGACCCAATAAGTTCTCTTGCTGGGGCTTATATGGTCAACTTTATGTCCTATAGAAATCCTCATTGGAATCCAGATTTTGATTATTCCTACCTTCATAGGGAGCAGAAATTATATCAGCTAGTTACAGGTATTGGCGCAGCACAGCATTTCTGTCAGGATATGGAGATAGGACTTAGATTAGGATGGAAAGGCATTTTAGATAAGATCAGATACTATAGAAAGATGAATAATCCAGAATCCTCTGAATTTTATGATGGTTTAGAATCTGTAGTTTTAGGGATTCAGGATTGGATTTATAGGACTGCTAATACGGCAAAGTCTATGGCTCAGGATGAGGAAGATCCAGAATTAAAGAAGAACCTTTTAGAGATAGCAAAGATGAATGAAAGACTAGTAAATGAACCACCTAGGACTTTCAGAGAGGCATGTCAATGGATACTCTGGTATTTAATAACTGCTAGGATGTATAATGGTAGCGGTTCTCTAGGAAGGCTCGATGTAATACTCTATCCTTTTTATAAGAGGGATAGGGATGCCGGAATCTTAACCGATGAAGAGGCAATATTCCATATAGTATGTCTTTTACTGAGAGATACTGCATATATACAACTTGGGGGTTATGATAGAGAGGGTAGAGACGTAACAAATCCTCTTTCTTATCTAATCTTAGAGGCAGCGCATAGACTAAGGATCCCTACTAATATAGGTGTCTGTGTTGGGGATGGATTAGATAGAGGTCTTTTATACAGGGGGGTAGAGATTTTACTTGATGATAAAATGGGAATTCCCAAGTTTCTAGGTGCGGATAGCGTAGTAAATGGGTTTGCAAGAAATGGATATCCTTTAGAGATAGCTAGAGAGAGGGCATATGCAGGATGTCATTGGTATGGCATACCGGGAAGAGAATACACAATAATGGATTGTGTAAAGATCAATTTTGCTACAATATTTGATGTTGCTCTCCGTGAGATGATGCAGGAGTCTGGATGTAATCCAAGTACTGAAGAGTTGTGGAATAGATTTACCAAACATTTGAAGATAGCCATAGATACTATAGCTAAAGGGTTGGATTTTCACCTAGAGTATATGCATAGAGTTTTCCCGGAGCTAGTCTTAGACCTATGTTCTCATGGTCCCATAGAGAAAGGTCTAGATGCCTCACATGGAGGGGTAGAATTTTATAATATGTGCGTAGATGGTGCAGGTTTGGCTACAGTTGCTGATTCTTTTGGAGCGATTGAAGAGAGGGTTGAAAAAGAGGGAAGGATAACATGGCAGGAACTGATGTACTATCTTGATAATAACTGGGCTGGACCAAATGGCGAAAGAATCAGATTGATAATGAGGAATACCCCTAGATATGGTAGCGGTAGTTCTATTTCCGATGAGTATGCTGTTAGAATCTCTAAGACGTTTACCAAGATGGTTAAAGAGAAGCCTACCCCTAACGGGTATAATATGATCCCAGGATTATTCTCCTGGGCAAATACTATCCCTATGGGTAGAAATTTAGGGGCTACCCCTAATGGAAGGTATGCTGGTGACCCTATATCTCACGGTGCTAATCCCGATCCGGGTTTTAGGAATGATGGTGCAGCTACTGCGATGGCCATAGCTATTGCAAGTGTTCAGCCTGGGTACGGCAATACTGCCCCTATGCAGATCGAACTTGATCCCCTTATTGAAGACGAAAAGGAAGCAGTAGAAAATATTGCTAATCTTATAAAGGTACACTTTGATCTAGGCGGAACTATGGTTAATATAAACATTATAGATAAGGATAAAATCCTAGAGGCACATAAAGATCCAAGCAAATACCCCGATTTGATAGTTAGAGTTACTGGCTTTAGTGCATACTTTAGTAGTCTCTCCCCAGAATTTCGCCAGTTAGTGGTGGATAGAATTATTTCAGAGGGATAATTATCTTAATAATTAGGAGGAGGTTCTTATGAAAGTAAATATATTAGATTACGGAGCCGTAGGTGACGGTATTACTCTTAATACCTCGGTTATTCAGAAAGCAGTTGATGATTGTGCTCGAAATTTAGGTGGAACGGTTATTATCCCTCAAGGGATATACCTATCCGGGACTATCTTTCTTAAGTCAAATGTAACCTTAGCTATTGAGAATGGAGGGGTATTAAAAGCTTCGAGTAATATAGGCGATTATGAAAAGATCGATTATGAAAAGATTAAGTCTATTGATAATAAGTGGGAGAAGGTCACTTCTTTAATCTATGTGAAGGATGCAGAGAATGTAAATATTGTAGGTAATGGGACTATCGATCTCTCGGGAGATTCTTTTATGGATTTTACTAGGGTTCATAATAATTTTGAGGAATTGAATTTACTTACTTTAGACCAAATTCAAGAAGTAGAATGTAAAACTTTAGAAAGACCCAATCAACCAATTTTCTTCCTTAATTGTAGGAATGTGAGTGTAAAAGATGTAAGGATTATAAATTCTCCATGTTGGACAGTCTCTTTTCATTCTAGTGAGAACATTAGGATAGAGAACATCTCTATAGTAAATAATCTGAGGATACCTAATTCTGACGGGATTCATTTATGTTCCTGTAAAGATGTAATCATTACCAACTCTAATATATCCTGCGGGGATGATTGTATAGCTATTACAGGTATTACTAACTGGGATATACCTAGTGAACGTATTATTATCTCGAATTGTATTCTTAGGACAAGGTCGGCAGGGCTTAGGATTGGTAACTTAGACAGTAAGATTAGGGATGTAATAGCAAGTAATCTTATCATTAAAGACTCCAACCGAGGGATAGGCATATTTGCAGACGGTAAAAATGGTTGGGTTAGATCTGTTAAGATAGATAAAGTTTTAGCAGAGACCAAGATTTTTGCTGGGACTTGGTGGGGAAAGGGAGAACCCTTAGTTATCTCTGCCCCTAATTCAGGTAACGTTATTAGAGATGTATCAGTAAAAAATTTCAGTGCAGTTTCTGAGAATGGAATTATAGTTATAGGGGAAGGATGTAACATAGAAGATATAAAAATTGAAGATGTTAATCTTAACCTTAGATATAGTAAATATAGGGCTTTGTTTGGGAAATATATAGATATAAGACCTAGTGAGGTTATTCCTATTTCTGATTATTTATATCATATACCCTGGATTTATCTAAAAGGTGCGAATAGAGTTAAGATGAGAAATATTATCTACAGGCGAGATAGTAATACATCCGAAGAACCTGTTTTTAGAATAGATGGAGTATTTTTAGATTCAAATAACTTGAAATATGAAGATATAGAGGCAGATACTTGAGAGTGAGTAGCTTATCAGAAACTTCCCGTCCGTCTTGACAAATGTGTGTGGGGGGGTAAAATATAGATAAAGTTAGTGTAAAAAGATAGTATCCCCAGGCTATAGGAGCCTATAAAGAAGGGGAACGCACCTTGAAAGTAGAATATTGGAGTAAAAAGAACAATTAGCTACTAAGAGACCTTTCTTGTAGTCTCTCTTATACTTTATATTTAGCTTTCGATAATCTTAAGTCTAAGCTGCTTTTTGCGCCCAACTAGCTAGTTTTCCAACTATGTTAGGTCTAGCAGAGTCTATCCAAGCGTCCAGATGGATGTTAATACATATAAAAGCTATCCTCCATATCCACTGTTTCCTACTATAGACCCTAGCGGATTCTAACTTATAGTCTATTAATATACGCTTCATGCATCTTTCTGCCGAAGACCGATACTTACTATAGATATCCTCCCATAACTTAGACCCTCTTGGTGGATTGGTAAACAATCTAAGATTAGTCTCAGGATAAGTATATATAACTCTACCATAACTAGAACCAGAACAGAGCTCTCTGATAGGGCATTCACCAAGTTGCTTTTTAGTCTTCTTACTTGCTAGAATTGGACATCTCCACTTTATTCTACAACGGTCCCTGTTATATCCCCAATTAACCATTGGTAAGCCAAGAGGGCAGATAGGTCTTCCATAATCATCAAAACTGGCTACTTTCTCTTTGCTGGTATTCTTAGGATTCAGCTCTATAATAGGATTTAATCCATAGAACCTACAGAGTCTATAGGTAGCGGTATTATCGTGAGCGGAATCAGCAATAAAATAGCTGAAATTCTGCTCTGGGTGGATAGTTTTTAGTTGGGATAGAGCTATTACAGCACTAACGCTATCGTGTCTATAGAGGTGAGGCAGTATAAAGTGTAAGGGTAGGTCATAACGGCCATTATTAGTGCTAATAGCATAGAGAGTATAACCAAAGAAGTACCTTTTATGGTAGCTATCCCAACCCCATCTGGCTAAAGGATCGGAGAAACGTCTCTTACACTTACAGTGTCTGATACCTTTTTTAGAACAGTCACAGGTCTTTTTGCCATAGGGATTAGAGGGAGATTCAACAGGTGCACCGTCGCTAGATATCTTAGCGTTAGATTCAATTAGTCCCATCTTGATAGAAGGCTTAACTGCAAGCTCAGAGAAGAGTAAGGAAATAACTCTCTGAGAGCCAAGAGATACATCTCTACTGCTAATGATTCTATCTACGATATCTTTAACGACATTGGGATGTTTAGGAGGAAGTTTCTCCTGTTGATTAGAAGGTTTTTTAGGCTTACTATGAGGGATTTTTAACTTGTTAGGTTCGCTGTTAGATAGCTAGAATCTATTCAAGAAGTCATAGAAAGTACCGACACCTGGGACATCGTTAGGGTCAAAGCCACAGATGATAGCAAGGATTTTATCATTCTTGAGTTTTTTAACCCAATTAGTGATACTATAGATTCTAAGATGTACCATAGCTATGAGGGAGCGAAGTATTTCAGCTTGATATTTAGCAGGTCTACCGGTATTGGAGTAGTAAGGGGATAAGATTTGGTAAGCTTTATCCAAGTTAAAGTAGAACAATTTATCTACAAGGTCGGAGTATTCTTCAATCCTATCGCTGTAAGAGTCAGGAAGTGATTTTAGTGAATTGAGGAGATTTTTCTGGTATAATGAATGCGGGATCCAGTGTTGTGATTTTAGCATAGTTATCGCCTCCTTGTCCTAGAGTTTTAATTCTAGGATAAGGAGGCAAAGGGGTAAAAATCAAGAGGTTGGGCTGTGAGGGTGAAACGTAGTAAGGCTATAGCTAAAAGTGAGACTACAAGAGGTTTTAGAGTTTGGAGAAAATCTACCTACAATAGTAGAAGGAGGTGTAGTAAATGAGATTTAATAGAAGTATAGTTAGTTATGTTTTGGCTATTTTGTTGGTTTTTAGTTTCTCTTTACCTATTTATTCTCAGTCTTTACCCGTTCCGAGAGAAGAAACATTATTTATGGAAGATACTGCTACATTCCGTGTTTTTGATAGTTTTAACTATTTTACGCCTAACGGTGTTGAATTCGCTGCTGGTTTCTGGCAGATTGGGACAGAGTATCTATGGTACTGTAACCTTGCAACTGGAAAGATAGTCCCTTGGTTAGCTACAAAGTATAGCTACACTAATAATTTTAAAACTTGTACTATAAGTCTAAGACGTGGAGTAACTTGGAGCGATGGTAAGCCTTTTACAGCCGATGATGTTGTCTTTACCGTAAAGATGATTATGTCTAGGCCAGAGTTTGGAGGCGAAGTTTGGAAACAGGAAGTGGCAGATGTAAGGGCTAAAGATCGGTATACCGTTGTTTTTGATCTTAAGACGCCCTTACCTAGATTCCATTATAGATTTGTTAATTTCATTTGTACGGCTACTCCCATAGTTCCAAAACATATCTGGGAAGGTAAGGATCCACTGACATTTAAAAATAATCCGCCCGTAACGACCGCTCCTTACAAGCTAAAGCAGGTTATTCCTGACCTTAAGATGTTTATCTGGGAACGTCGTGACGATTATTGGGGGAAGAAGTATGGATATTTCCCTGGTCCTAAATACGTGGTATATAGAACATCTCCTCCACCAGATGCTGATTTGCAGGATTTTATAAATAATGTGATAGACCATGCTCATAATATTGATTATCTACAGATGGAAGTAGCTATGAAGAGAAATCCTAATATCATAATTACTCCGTTCTTAGACCCTTGTCCACGTGGAATATGGTTTAACTGTACAAGTGGACCAACTGCTGATCCTAAGGTAAGATGGGCTATTTCTTATCTTATTAATAGAGAGAAGATAGCTAAAACACTTTGGAAACCTGAGACTACTCCTGCTAAATACCCTTGGGCAGCATACAAATATATGGAGCAATTTGCTAATAAGACGGTACTAGAAAAATATGATCTTACTTTTGATCCGCAAAAAGCAGCTAAGTTGCTAGATGAGGTTGGATATAAGATGGGTCCCGGTGGTAAGAGAATTGGACCTGATGAAAAGCCTTTAGAACTTGAAATAATAACTCCCGTAGTAACTACTGGATATGAGTATCTAATAGCTCAGGATGTAGCACAGGAAGCAGCTAAGATAGGTGTAACAATTACTGTGAAACATCTAGAAGGGCCTGTTTTTGATGAATATACTAGCACTGGTAAATTCCAAGTAACTTCCCATTGGTTATGCGGAGCAGGTGCTGATCCGTTTGAACTCTACCGAAATCTCACTAGTGATAGAATAATGCCAATAGGCCAGAGAGCTGTGAGGGGTAACTGGGTAAGACTTAAGGACCCAACTTTAGATAAACTTGTAGGCAAGTTAGCTAATATGGCGCCAGATTCTAAAGTAGCGCTAAGTACTTATCATCAGGCGTTGGAAGAATATCTTAAGGTCTTACCCGCAGCACCAGTTATACAGACCATATATACTATGGCATGGAATCAGACATATTGGAAGGGCTGGCCTACAACAGACAATATGTATACTGTTCCATTTACTTGGTGGGGTCACTTCTTGTTTGTCACATTGAATCTCAAGCCTACAAAGTAACTTAGAGGATAAATACTTGGGGGTTGGATTCATCCAACCCCCAAGTATGATAGAAAATACATAGGAGGAAAGCGAACCCGATGAAGAACTTAAGAAGAGTATTTAGATATTATGTGGTCAGACGCTTGATTTCTTATTTTTTTACAATATATTTAGCATTTACACTTACTTTTTTCTTTTTTAGACTAATTCCTGGTAATCCTATTGGCGCTTTTATAGTTAGTATGCAGCAGAGATACTCTACAGGAGTATTGCAAAGTAGTGAAGGGGATATAGTAGAAAGGTACAAAGAGATGTTTGGTTTAAATGGCAGCCTTTTTACACAGTATATAAAGTATGTTAAAAATCTCCTAAAAGGTAATTTAGGTCCTTCGCTTACCGCTTTTCCCACCCCTGCTCAAAAACTTATAATTGAATCTCTACCTTGGACTATAGGACTTCTTGGTTTGTCAGTATTCATTTCTTGGTTAATAGGACTTATAATCGGAGTTCTGATTGGATGGAAAAGAGATTTGTTATTTTCTAAACTTATAGCAGGACTTGCTATATTCTTTTCTCAAATTCCACAATACTTCTTTGCTATCTTTCTGGTATTTGTTTTTGCTTATGTCCTTTTTATTTTACCTAGTTCAGGAGCTTATGATGCATTTTTGAGACCTGGATTTTATTTTAAATTTATAGCTAGCGTCTTAAAACATGCCATTTTACCATCTTTATCTATTATACTTGCATCTGCAGCAGGATGGATAATATCATCTAGAGCTTTAGTTATTTCCATATTGAATGAAGATTATCTTATCTTTGCCGAAGCAAAGGGATTAAAGCCCTTTACTATTTTACGGAACTATGTAATGAAAAATGTCTTATTACCACAGGTGACTGGTTTGGCTATCTCTCTAGGATTCATTATGAACGGTGCTTACATAGTAGAATGGGTCTTTAATTATCCAGGGATAGGAAGACTTATGACTAATGCTATAGGTATTTTAGATTTTAATTTAATCCAAGGAATTACATTACTTTCTATTATTACAGTCTTGACTGCAAACTTAATAATAGACCTGATACTACCAATACTTGATCCGCGTGTACGTAGTGGGCAATAGGAGGATAAAATGAGGCAGACACAGTTCGATCCAAAATTAATTATTGGTGGTATAATAATTTCCCTTCTTATTTTTTTGGTTTTATTTCAACCTTTATTAAATAGGGCGATTATAGGAGACGTTAACCCTTTAACTGTTGGTATATTTCCAATATATGAATTACCTTCTTTGAGACATCCATTAGGAACAGATAGATTTGGTAGGGATGTACTAGCTGTAACTCTTTTGAGTTTAAGATATTCGTTAATAGTAGGGGCTATTGCCGGGGCTATATCAACGATAATAGGAATTATAGTAGGTTTTAGCGCTGGTTATAAGGGAGGATTAATTGATACACTCTTAAGAGGATTAACTGATACTATATTGGTGATTCCCTCCCTTCCAATTCTTATGATACTTTCTGCATATGTAAAAGCATTAAATATAATTACAATGGCTTTTATACTTACTATTTTTAGCTGGCCATTCTCTGCTAGAGTCATAAGGTCTCAGGTAATGAGTATAAAAAATGCTTCTTATATAGATCTTGCTAAATTGAATTATATGAGTGATTTTGAAATAATATCGTTGGAGATACTTCCTAACTTACTGCCATTTCTAGGAGTCAGTTTTGCTGGGAGTGTAGTTGGGGCAATGCTGGCAGCTACAGGATTAGAGGTTCTAGGACTAGGTCCTTCAGGAATAACAACATTAGGTATGATGATTAATTTTGCAATAGGTCAAGGAGCTTTAAGTATGGGGAAATGGAACCTAATCTTTCCTCCGATATTTATGCTTATACTTGTATTTTTAGGGGTTCAGTTAGTAAATATGGGCTTAGAGAGTACTTATAATCCAAGACTTAGGAGATAAATTATGGAAGAAATACTCAAGATTGAAAAGCTTAAGATATATTATAAGAATATAAGCGGATTGGCTAAGGCAGTAGATGGGGTATCTTTAAATATTTATCCTAATGAAATATTAGGAATAGCAGGTGAGTCTGGATCAGGAAAGACAACTATGGTAAACGGGTTAGTTAGATTAGTAAAACCACCTGCTTATATAGCAGATGGGAATATAATCCTCAACTATAATAAAAATGGAAATTTATTAAAGATTGATTTACTTAAGGTCCCTGAAGATGAGATGAGAAACTTTAGATGGAGTGTTATAAGCTATATACCTCAGGGGTCAATGAATTCTTTAAATCCTGTATTAAAAATAAGAGATCAGATAATAGATGTTGTCGTAGAGCACTCAGGTAAATCTAGAGAAGAAGCAGAATCTATTATACCAAGTCTTCTGCGGTCTGTAAATTTAGAGCCTAGTGTAGCGGATATGTATCCTCACGAGTTAAGCGGCGGAATGAAACAGAGAGTAATAATAGCTATGGCATTAGCACTTGATCCAAAAGTAGTTATTGCTGATGAGCCTACAACAGCTTTGGATGTTGTAAGTCAATTATCAGTCTTGAGTACACTATATCAAGTTTGTCGAAGAGTTAATGCTTCTTTAGTATTAGTAACCCACGATATGGCAGTTCATGCACAGTTGACAGATAGAGTAGCCATAATGTATGCTGGAAAAGTTGTAGAGGTAGGTAAAACTAATGAAGTCTTTAAAAAACCTTTACATCCATATACTAAGGCATTATTGTTATCTATTCCTACTATTGAAGGAAAACGAAGAAGATTAGAGGGTATCTCTGGTTTAGCCCCTAGCCCTACAAACTGGCCTAAGGGTTGTCGTTTTAATCCTAGGTGTCCCTATTCTAAGGATATTTGTACTGAAAGAGAGCCAGAAGAAATCGAATATGAACCAGGGCACTATGTGTCTTGTTTCCTTTATGGAGGTGAGTAATGTCGGCGCTTCTTGAGCTAAATAATGTAACTAAGGTTTTTTCTGGAGCTAGAGGTAGGAGAATACGCGCTGTAGATAAAGTAAGTTTTTCTATGTCTGAAGAAAAACCTCAAATTATCTCTCTGGTTGGGGAAAGTGGTAGTGGTAAAACTACTATAGCTAGAATGATTTTGGGCTTAATATCTCCAAGCGAAGGAGATATCTATTTTTCTGGGAAAAGTATTTATTCGATGGATAAGGGAGAGTTGAAGAAATATAGAAAGGATGTTCAGGCAGTTTTCCAAGACCCTTATGGTATATATAATCCTTTCTATAGGGTAGATAGAGTATTAGAGATTCCTATTCGTAAGTTTAACTTAGCTAAATCTAAAGATGATGCCCAGAAACTAATTCACGAAGCTTTAGAAGCCGTGGGTCTTAGACCGAAGGATGTAATGGGAAAGTACCCACATCAACTTAGTGGTGGAGAAAGGCAGAGAGTAATGCTTTCTAGGTTGTATTTACTAAAACCTAAATTGATAATAGCTGACGAACCTATTTCTATGATTGATGTCGCACTTAGGGCATTATTCCTTAATATACTTTTAGATTTTAAAGATAAATACGGTATATCTTGTATATTCATAACTCACGATCTTTCTTCTGCTTATTATTTAGGAGAAGACCTTATTATTCTTTATAAGGGTAGGATAGTTGAAAAGGGTAAAACTAATGAGATATTAGAGAATCCTTATCATCCTTATACGAAACTTCTTATTAAGGCGTTATTACCTCCAGATCCAGACAAGAAAATACTATCAAGTATAGAATCTGATATTAGATTGAGAGAAGATGTATCTACATATAAAGAAGATTCTTGCCTTTTTGTAGATAGATGTCCTTCTAGTATGAGTATATGTAGAGAAGAGATTCCACCAGTTATCAAGATAAATGAGAATCATGAGGTAAGATGTTTTCTATATTATGATAAAAGATAAATTTATATTAATTTTTGTCTTCTCATCTATTCTTATTACAGGACCTTTATACTTAAATGCACAAGGGTATATAACTCCTAAGGGATGTCTTAATTGTCCACCTCATCCTACTAAAGAAAAAATAGATGTACTTTTCTATTATAAAAAAGGGGATCCAGCCTGTATAAGAGTTCAGAAGCTTTTAGAAGCTTTATCTCTATTTTCTAGTAGTATAAACCTACAGACAAGAGATATTTCCCTACCAGAGAATAGGGAGATGATAGATATTTTATTCGAAATATACTATAGTGGACAGGAGAAATTAAAGGGATTTCCAGTTGTTTTTGTTGATGACAGGTTATTTGTTGGCTACAAAGATATATAT